>DBDQ01000076.1:14015-16262 GCA_002293665.1 Alistipes sp. UBA928
CAGCCAGCCCGACTATCGCGAAAAACTCAACGCCGAGCTCAAAGAGATGCGCGAAAGCGAAATGTGGCGCACCGGCGAGGCCGTTCGCTCGCTCCGCCCCGAACGCAAGAAGTAGCAGCTGAAAACATGCTGCGCGCTCCCGTCATTGCGAGGAGCATAACGGACGAAGCAATCCGGTACCAAAACATCGGTACACTGGATTGCTTCGTCTTTTCAGGCTCGCAATGACGGAGCGCGCAGCCTACTCACTCTTCACTCGAATGACGAGGTATTCGGAGCGAGAGCCGAGGCGGAATTTGCCGCCCCAGATGCCCAAGCCCTGCGTGATATGGTATGTGGTGGAGCCGCGACTGCCGGTGTGGACGTGGGTTCCGTGGGAGTGCTCGAAGATGCGGTCTGTGATCCAGGTCGCCGGCCAAATCTGTCCGCGGTGGGTGTGGCCCGAGATCTGAAGGGAAATGCCTGCGTCGGAGGCCTCGGCAAGGTGCGTCGGCTGGTGGTCGAGCATGATCGTGGTCATGTCGGCGAACAGTGGCTCTGTGAGTGAGGCGACCGGGCGGCGAGAACGGTTCGAGGCGTCGTCGCGCCCCACGATCGCTACCCCACCCGCCACGAGGGCCGTGGTGTCGCGCAGGACGCGGATACCGGCGTGTTCGAGGAATCTCAAGCTCTCGTCGATGCCCGAGATGTATTCGTGATTGCCGGGGACGGCGAAAACCCCGTATGGGGCGTTCAGGCGCCGCAGTTCCGCCGCGTAGTCGTTCTGCCAAAGGGGAAACGTGGAGGTGTCGATCACGTCGCCGGCGAACAGCACTACATCGGGCCGCTCGCGGTTTATCATGTCGACCCAGCGCGCGAGCTCACCGCGGCCGATGCCGAATCCCAGATGCAGGTCGCTCGCCGCAACGATCGTCATAGGGCGTTCGAGCGAAGGGGCCTCGAGGACGATCTCGACACGGCGCTTCTGGTGGTAGACTATGTTGCCCACGATGAATATCAGCGCCAGCGATGCAGTCAGAATGCCGAGCGTGAGCCAGTTGCCCAGCACCACCCCGCGGGGGATGAGATGGACGAGGCGCAGCAGGTCGATCACAAGAAATGCCATCACTGCGTAGAAGAAGATCATCATCCACCCCGTGCCCACGCGATAGAACAGCGACACGAGCCAAACCGGCATCTCGCCCGACCGCGCGGCCATGCCGACGAAAAACGAGATCAACAGCAGAACCACCACGACGAGCGAAGTAACTCGCAGTGCGGGTGCCGTGGGCGGAATAAGATGCCACAGACGGAAAATCACATAGAATCCGCCGAGAGCGAACGAAAGCAACAGGATCGAGAAAAATGTCATTTGTTCGGTGGTGAGTTTCATTAGTATAATGATTGGGAGATTACGGTTGGGTTTTAAGTGTCCGGAACGAGAGTATGTGCCACGTTACCCCGGCGGCTATTGCGATCAGCAGTGCCCTAAGCCACCACGCATTGACGGCCCAAAACGCCGAGGCGAGGATCGTGGCCCACAGCATCGACACCGAGACGATCTTCGCACGAAGCGGGATGGCGCGCGTCTCGCGGAAGCTGCGGATATAGGGGCCGAGGCGCGGGTGGGACATCAGGCGCTCGTAGAGCCGCGGCGAACCCCGCATCCACAGCGCCGCGGTGAGCAGCAGGAACGGCGTAGTGGGCAGTACCGGCAGGAAGATGCCGGCGATACCCAGACTTAATGATATGATCCCGAGGGTTATGTAGAGTTTCTTCATCTTTTATTTTGAATTTGAAAGTGAGCTGCGCGCACAACTCACTTTCAACTTCGAATTTTCCACTTCTTAGAATTGCACTGTGGGTGCGGTGGCGGCTCCCTGCACCGCCTCGAAATAGCCGCGGGCCTTGAATCCGAACATGCCGGCGAAAATGTTGCCCGGGAAACGGCGCAGCGACGTGTTGTAGCCCTGAACCGTCTCGTTGAAACGCTGGCGCTCGACAGCGATGCGGTTCTCGGTGCCCTCCAATTGCGCCTGCAGCTCAAGGAAGTTCTGGTTGGCCTTCAGGTCGGGATAGTTCTCGGCCACGGCCATCAGACGGCCCAGCGCCGAGCCGACCTGTCCCTGTGCGGCTTGATATTGGGCGATGGCCTCGGGGGTGAGGTTGTCGGGGTTGACCGTCACCTGCGTCGCCCTCGCCCGCGCGTCGATCACACCCTGAAGCGTGGCGCTTTCGTGGGCGGCGTAACCCTTCACCGTGTTCACG
>DBDQ01000127.1 GCA_002293665.1 Alistipes sp. UBA928
GTCACCTCGGTGAGCGTGGCGCGGTGCGACGGGCCGTCGGCCGGGCTGCCCTCGCGAAGGAAACGCGCCTCGTCGTCAGACCATTCGCGCAGGCAGTAGTCGCGTACCTCGGGGATCCGGTCGCGAAACAGCCGGGGGAGATGGTAGTTTGTAATTTCTTCCCAACCCCACTCCTCGCCGTCCCAGGTCTCGAGACGGAATATGCTGTCGGAGTTTTTGAAACCCCGGTCGTAGCTCAGGTCGTAGCGCACCTGCATCGCTACCACGAGCAGTACGGCGAAGGCTACCCCGAGGCCCACCACGTTGATGATCGCCACCGATTTGAACCGTCTTGTCAACAGGCGCAGGTTGCTTATAAGAAATTTCATCACCGTTTAGTTTTGAGGTTGATAGTTTTGTATAAAGGGAACACCGGTAAAGTAATCCACCATCCGTTTTTTGAGCATCCACGTGAGGCGCGAGTAGAGTTCGTCGGCACGCGCCTGCACAAGCCGGTTGCTTGAAGTGTGGAGTTCGAGCGCACTCACCAAACCCTCGTCGTACTTGCGCTGGTTGACATTGTGGGCCACCGACGTGAATTCCCTCTGGCGCAGCGCCTGGGCGTGCTGGTCGGCGGTGCCGTTCATATCGGCCACGGCCTGCTCGATCTCGGTGTAGAGCGCCCTCAGCGCCGCGTCGCGTTCGATGCGCGCCATAGTCAGGCTGTGCCTGCTGCGCGAAATGTTGGCCGAGGTCGAGAATCCGTTGAAGATGGGAATATTGAGCGATGCGCCCACATAGTAACCGCGCTTGTTTTTGAACTGGCTGGCAAACACGTCGTAGGCGTCGCCGTTCATGTTGCGGAAAAAGCCTGTCGACCACCCCGCGCCGAGCGAAACCGTCGGCCAGCGCGAACCCCGGGCAACCATCAGGGACAGCTCTGCCGCGCGCGCCGACGACTCGGCGGCACGGGCTGCGGGCAAACGATCGATCGCACCTTCATATATGGCGGCGGCGGTGAGCGGAGTTTTCACGACCTCGTCGTCAAACTCCCACGGGGCGATGTCGAGTTCCCCGTCGATCGGAAAATTCATCTGCTCCTTCAGCAGAATGATCCCTATCGTGAGCTGATTCTGCCGCAGGGTGAGGTTGTAGCTGTTCGACGCCTCCTGCGCCCTCATCTCGGCCACGTCGGGGAAACCCTTGATGCCGAGCTCCTCCATCCTCTCGGTCTGGTGCAGATTGAGGCGGCTCTCCTCCAACTGCGCCTCGGCCAGCACTACCATCTCTTTATAATAAAGCACGTTGAAAAACGCCTCCATAGTAGCGTAGGCCACCTCGTCGCGCCGCTGATCGAGCCTGAGTGCGCCGGTCAGCCGGTTCACCTTCTGCATGCGTATGTTGTGGATACTGCGCGCGCCGTCAAATATCGTCAACTGAGTCTGCGCGCGGTAGGAGTTGCTGAACGAGTTGGCCTCGACATACACGTTGTCGTCACCCAGACTCCGGCCGAAGTTGAAGTCGGCACCTACCGACGCATTCAGGCTCGGCAGCAGACGCCCTATCGCCTCGCGGTAGTTCTGCCTGGCAATCTCGACCTGCGCGGCCTGAAGATTGGTCTCGGGACTGTGCTCCACGGCGTAGATCATGCACTCTTCGAGCGTCCACTGCTGCGTCGGCACGGTTTGGGCCTGCGCGGCAGGAGTTGCGGCGAAAGCCGTGAGGGCGAGGGTCAGCGTTATCAGATGTCTCATTTCGATCGTTTTTTCGATTTTCGATCCGATCTGTTCAACCCCCATGCCAAATCACATAATGCGCTAATTAATAGATAGTTGCAATGCGTAGTTCTGTGCGAAAGTGTAAAAAAACTTTACACCCGCACGCAAATGTTTTACAATCCGGGCCAAAATCTCTAAATTTGTGCAGACATGACCTCCAACCCCGAGCTCGATATGGCCCGCAATCTCGTCACGGCAACGGGCGAGAACATCTTCCTGACCGGCAGGGCCGGCACGGGCAAGACGACGTTTCTGAGGAACCTGCGCGAGAGTTGCCCCAAGCGCATGATAGTGGTGGCGCCCACGGGCGTCGCGGCCATCAACGCGGGCGGGGTCACGATGCACTCTTTCTTTCAGCTTCCGTTCGGCATCTTCATTCCCGGCACCACGCGCGCCGGCGAGGAGAT
This sequence comes from Alistipes sp. UBA928, assembly GCA_002293665.1. GTDB lineage: Bacteria > Bacteroidota > Bacteroidia > Bacteroidales > Rikenellaceae > UBA940. The sequence goes on from DBDQ01000127.1 coordinate 2,165, forward strand.
ACGCCGTTTCTCGAAGGTGAAGATCGCCATAATCCGCAGCCTCGACCTGCTCGTGATCGACGAGATCAGCATGGTGCGGGCCGACACGCTCGACAGCGTCGATGACGTGCTGCGCCGTTTCCGCGACCGTTCGAAGCCCTTCGGCGGAGTGCAGCTATTGATGATCGGCGACATGGCACAGCTGGCCCCCGTGGTGAAGGACGAGGAGTGGGAAACTCTGCGGCATTACTATCAGTCGCCCTACTTTTTCGACTCCAGGGCGCTGTGTCGCACACGCTACACGAGCATCGAACTCAAACACATCTACCGCCAGAGCGACACATATTTTATAGACCTTCTGTCGAAGGTGAGGGAGAACCGCGCCGACGAATCGGTGCTCCACGCGCTCAACGCCCGCCACCGGCCCGGGTTCGATCCGTCGCCCGAGGAGGGTTACATCACCCTCACTTCACACAACCGCACCGCACGCGCCATCAACGAGGATCGGTTGGTTGCGATCGACGCTCCCGAGTACACGTTCCACGCCGAGACCGATGGCGACTTTCCCGAGTGGCTCTACCCGGTCGAACCCGAGTTGCGCCTGCGCGAGAGTGCGCAGGTAATGTTCACCAAGAACGACCCTTCGCCCGCAAAACGTTTCGTCAACGGCACGATAGGGCGTGTGACGGCCATCGACGACGAAAACATCGAGGTGGTGCCGCGCGACGGAGGCGAACCGATAGTTGTCGAACAGCTTGAGTGGGCCAACACCCGCTACTCGCTCGACACCACCACCAATCAGATAACAGAAACGATCGACGGAGTTTTCCGCCAGTATCCGCTACGCACGGCGTGGGCCATCACTATCCACAAGAGCCAGGGGCTGACCTTCGACCGCGCCATCGTCGATGCCGCCGACAGCTTCTCCCACGGCCAGGTCTACGTGGCGCTGAGCCGCCTGCGTACCCTCGAAGGGATGGTGCTGCGAACACCTCTGCGGCGCGAGGCGATAATCAGCGACGCCGTGGTCGACGACTTTTCGCGCCATGTGGAGCGCAACCAACCCGGCGACGACACCCTGACGGCGCTGCGCAGTGAGTACCGGCTGAGGCTACTGTGCGAGATGTTCGATTTCGATCCTCTGCTCCGGGCGTGGCACGGCGCGGGACGTTTCATGGAGGAGAACCTCGGCAAGCTCTATCCGCGCCTCATCGAGCGATGGAGGGAGACGGGCGAGGCCCTCCGGAGCGATGTGCGCGATGTGGGGACGAAGTTCCGCGGCCAGATCGCGCGCCTCGTCGAACTCGACGACCGGGCCGCGCTCGCCGACCGTGTACAGCGCGGCGCGGCATGGTTCCTCGAACACCTCGACCCCGTAACTTCGCTCCTCACCGAGGCGGCCGGTACGTCGACCGACAACAAGGATGTGAAGAAACGCCTGCGCGAACTGCTCGCTGCCGTCTACCGCGAACTCTCAGTAAAGATTGCCACGCTCACCCCCGCCGCAGGAGGCGACTTCACAGTCGAGGGCCACCTCGCCGCAAGAGGTGCCGCCATAGCCGCCGCCGAATCGGGCCGCAAACCTAAAAAAGAGAAAACCGCGCCGACGCAAAATGAGGAGGCGGAAGAGTTCGACATACTCAACCCCGAACTCTTCGAACGCCTCCGAACATGGCGCAACGGAGTAGCCGCCGAACAGGGAGTAAAGCCCTACGTTGTGGCGACACAAAAAGCGATCATCGGCATCGCCAACGCCATTCCCTCGACCCCCGCCGCTCTGCTCGCCGTTCGGGGCATAGGCCGCACTTTCGTCGAGAAACACGGCGCCGCCGCACTGCAAATAGTCGAAGATTTCCGCCTCGGCCGCTGAATTTCGGGTATAAATACGCATTGCGCGGAATGTCGCAATCGCTACCTTTGCCGCTATGAAAGAGTTTCATTTTCCGACCCGCGTGATCGACACCGGGTTTGCCATCCCCGACGCCCACGGCGCCATCACGTTACCCGTCTACCGCAATGCGGCGTTCGAATTTCCCGACTCCGAGTCGATGGCCGCCGCCTTCCGCGGCGAGAGTGGCCGCCACACATATTCGCGCATCTCGAATCCCAACGTCACCAACTTCGAACAGAAAGTTCGCGCTGCGTCGGGCGCCGAGAGCGTCGTCGCCCTCTCGTCGGGCATGGCGGCTATCACCAACACTTTTTTCGCCATTGCCTCGGCCGGAAGTAACATCGTCTCCTCGCCCCATCTTTTCGGCAACACCTTCTCGTTTTTCCGGAGCACGCTCGCGGCATTCGGGGTCGAAGTGAGGTTCGTCGACGCGGGCGATGCGGCACAGATCGCCGCCGCCGTCGACGACCGCACCTGCGCCTTCTTTGCCGAGCTCGTCACCAACCCCCANNCCCGCCATCTCGAAGATACTTCGCCCTCGCGGAGTGCCGATGATTGTAGACACCACCATCGTGCCGTGGTGTGCCTTCGACGCGCGCCGTGCGGGGATCGACATCGAGATCGTGTCGACCACAAAGTACATCTCGGGCGGCGCCACCGGCACCGGCGGGGTGATAGTAGACCACCGCACCGCCGAC
>DBDQ01000083.1:0-42537 GCA_002293665.1 Alistipes sp. UBA928
AAGGTCGAGGCCTGCATCACCGAGTTACCCACCTTGACGGGGATGTTGATTATCATGCCGTCGATCGTGGAGCGTATCTGAGTGTTTGCAATGTCGCTTGTGCTCCTCGACGATCCTTCACGCACGATGTCGCGTGCGTCGCGCGCATTCTGAAGCTCCTCTTCGGCGCGCCGGTATTGAGCTTCGCTGGTCTCCATATCCTCGCGCGAGATGACGTTTTCGGCAAAAAGTTTGACCTGCCTCTGGTGAGCCGCCTTAACGCTTTCGAGGGAGATTTCGGCGACACGCACCCGCGACTCGGCCGAGTTGAGGGTGCCGATGTCGGGTATCACCTTCACCACGGCTATCACCTCGCCTGCGCGCACATAGTCGCCGGCCTCCTTGCGCAGTTCGGAGATAATGCCCTGTATCTGCGGTTTGATCATGATCTCGTCTCTGGGCGACACTTTACCCGTTGCGACGCTGGTGTTCTGGATCGAGCCGCGGGTCACCTCAAGCACCTCGTAGGTGATCTCCACGGGACGCGACTTGGCCCACAGCCAGTAGAATGTGCCCAAAACGATCGCTCCGATGAGCACGAACAGGAAGATTCTGAAGAATTTTTTCATCTCTATTTATTGTTTTTGTTTATTCTCTCACTAAATAAATCCGCTGCCGGCGTTTCGGCTTATTCATCTCGTATGGCATCGATCGCCTTTACCCCCAGCGCCCTCCACGCCGGCAGCAGCCCCGCCGCGATACCGCTGAGCATAAGCACCAGCATGGCCATCAGCGCAAGGTGGAACGACACTATCGGCTCGGGGCTGACGGCCATCTCTACAACCCCGTTGGGCCCTTCGCCGCCGCCGAGACGTATATTGTCGATCAGCAGCGACCCGGCGATTCCCAACAGGAAACCGATCATCCCCGCAATGGCGGTCAGCACAAAACTCTCGCTCATGATCTGCACGATGATGTTCCACGGTTTCGCTCCAAGTGCGCGCCGTACCCCTATCTCGCGCATACGTTCCCTCACCGTCACGAGCATGATGTTTGATATGCCGATTATGCCCGAGAACAGCGCCCCGAGACCTACTATCCACATCAGTATGTTGATGCCCGTGAAGAGCCCGTTGAACATGTTGAATATCTGCTCGACATCGAGCGTCCACAGTGCGCCGGTATCGGTGGGCGAGATGCTGTGTGCGTTGCGCACTATCGCCCCCACCTCGGCCTCGACCTGCGAGGCGGAGATACCCGGTTTCGCGGTGCAGGCCAGGAACCAGAAGTTGTCGTTGCGCTGGAAGAGCATCTGATGGGTGGTGAACGGGATGTAGACTATCTCGTCGGGCGACCCCATGATCTGCATGGCGTTCGTTCCCGGCGTCACCACTCCCACCACCTGAAAATAGATGCCGTTGAAGCGAATGAACTGCCCTTCGGCCACTTCGCCCGGCTCGAACAGGGTTTCATATACCGTCTGGCCTATGACGCACACCTTGCGCCTCTCGGCAATATCCACCTCGCTCAGCAGGCGACCCTCCCTAAGTCTGATCGCCTCTATTTTGAATTGCGCAGGGTATGTCCCTATACCGGTGTAACCGCCACTCTTGAGGCCGCGAACGGTGTTCTTTTCGCTGTCCCACACTGCGAGTATCGGCGAGATCATGTCGACCGATTGCGCCTTTTGGCGAACAAGTTCGAGGTCGCGGTTGTTGAACTCCCAATACCGTCCCTTTCGGTAGCCCGCGTAAGGCTCGGTGGTGCGGTTGGGTTGGAAGAAGACCGAGTTCATGGCAATGTCGCCAATCTCGCCCATCATGCTTTGCTTGAGCTTGTTGCCGATCGCCAGCAACAAAATGAGCATGAACAGTCCCCAAAACACCCCGAATCCCGTGGCTATGCTGCGGAACTTATTGCGCGTTATGGTCGCCCAAATCTCCTGAAAGCTGTCTGTATCGAAAAGTTTCATTTCTTTCTAACTAACCTAAGGTGTTCCGGCTAATCTGCCCTCATTGCTTCTATCGGACGTATTCTGGTGGCGCGCAGCGAGGGGATCAATCCCGCGACCACTCCGCAGGTGACCAGCAGCCCCAGCACGGCGAACACTATTCCCAGCCCCACGGTCGGATCCTGGAACATTGCCGGAGTGTTCCCTCCACCGCCTCCACCGGCCGCGGAGAGTCCGCGGCTTATCAGTTCGGTCAGCCCGAGCCCGAATATTATCCCTATGTATCCGGCGACGGTGGTGATGAATATCGCCTCGATGATCACCATCCTGACGATCGACCACGGCGTCGCCCCGAGCGCCTTGCGAATGCCTATCTCGCGAGTGCGCTCCTTCACGGTCACCAGCATGATGTTGCCCACGCCCACGATACCCGCCATGACGCAGGCGAAACCAATCACCCACAGGAACATGTTGATGTATCCGAATATCTTCTGGGTTTCGGCGGCCATCTTTGCGCTGTTGCGCACATACATTGCGGAGGTATCCTTGGGGTCGAAACCGAGATATGGCCCCATCAGGGCGCGAATACGCTCGGTAAGCATGTCGGCCTGCTCCTCGGAGTCGATCCCATTCACGGTGAATTCTATGCCGCGGATGCCCCAGCCCCTGTTGTAGAGTTGGTTGCCCGTCGTGAGCGGAATGTAGAGCGAGGAGCTGAAACTCTGCGACTGTGGCCTGTCGTAAACCCCCACCACCTGATAGGCAATACCGTCGGCCTCGACATATTTACCCAGCGACTCTTCGCCCTTGAAGAGTGTCTCCTCGGCCTGCTTGCCGAGAACGATCACTTTTCGTTTGGCCCTCATGTCGGCCTCGTTCAGGAAACGTCCTTTGACTATGACCATAAAATCGAGATAGAAGAGGTCGGGCGTACACGCCTCAATGTTCCACGAGCCGTACTCCTTGCCGTAGGCAATGCTCTGCGGGCGATACATTATCCACGCCGACAGATTTACCACCTCGGGAATGTTGGTGCGCACGAAGTCCACCGTGCGCTCGTCGAAACGGATCGCCCGGTCGGCGCGATAGCCCCTGTAAGGCATCGACGTCCAACCAGGAAAAAGCGTCACCGAGTTGATGGCCCGCCCCTCGAAGTTGCTCCGCACCCCGTTTTGCAACCCCTGCCCCGCGCCGAGCAGCACGATCAGCATGAAGATACCCCACGCCACGGCGAACCCCGTGAGAAACGTGCGCATCTTGTTGCGCTTCATCGTCTCCAATATTTCCCCTAAAATATCGAACATCGCCTCAGAACTCGATCACGGGTTTTTCATTCTTCTTATCGCTCTCTATCACCCCGTCGCGCAGATAGATCACGCGGTCGGTTGCGCGGGCCACGGCCCCTTCGTGGGTAACGATGAGCATCGTGATACCCTCCTTCCGGTTCACCTCGCGCATGATCTCGATCACCTCGCGCGAGGTGGCCGTGTCGAGGGCGCCGGTAGGTTCGTCAGCCAGAATGATGCTCGGCCTCGAAATGAGCGCGCGCGCAATGGCCACCCTCTGTTTCTGACCCCCTGAGAGTTCGTTGGGCAGGTGGTGGGCGTGGCTTCCCAGACCCAGTTTTTCGAGGTACTCCATCGCCAGGTCGTTACGCTTGCGGCGCGGCACACCGTTATAATAGAGCGGCAGGGCGACATTCTCCATCGCGTTCTTAAACGAGATCAGGTTGAACGACTGGAACACGAACCCCACTTTGCGGTTGCGCAGCTCGGCCGAGCGCGTCTCACTGAGGCTTCGCACGAGGGTGCCGTCGAGTATGTACTCCCCCGTGTCATAGTTGTCGAGTATGCCTATGACGTTGAGAAGTGTCGATTTTCCCGAACCCGAAGCCCCCATGATCGAGAGGAACTCGCCGGCAGCGACATTCATGTCGATGCCCTTGAGAACATGCAGTGCGTTGGGACTGCCCAGGTTGTAGGTCTTGTTGAGGCCGCGGATTTTTATCATTATGTCGGTTCTGTTTTTGTCGTTAGACGCTCCCGTCAGCAAAAAGTTACAATACATTAACGCGCAATGGCACTACAATGTAACAACGACACCCGTTAGTTTTTGTTTTTTTGCGATGCAAATATAAATAGAAAAATAATACTATGCAATACATACATCTATTTCTTGCCAAATAATTTTTTTCTGCGATTCGGAAAAAAAAGATACTTTTGTGGCGAGGGCGGTGCAAGATTCCGCTTTTCGACGATTTAACCGATGAAAACAAACAAACACATTTAAAGTCATATCATGAAAAAAGCTCCTTTTATTTTCACAGCACTCGCGGTATTCGCCCTGACCGGATGCGAAATGGGCAGTACATCCACCGTTACCGGAACCGACAACTTCGTTATGGAGACGAGGGAGGACGACGGCACCGACATCTACGTCACCAAGTTCGAATACGACTTCAACAATCGAGGCTACAAAACCAAAGAGACCAAAACGAAGAACGGCATGCCCTACCAGGAGTCGAACTTCGTGATGGGATTGAACTCCAACGGTGTCGAAACCCAAACATGTACCCGCGTCACCACCAACGACAACGGCAGCAGAACCACTCACAAGCTCGTTTCCACATACGGTCTCGTCTATTGGGACGAATGGGGTGGTGTAAAACTGCTCGAAACCCTCTTCGAAATGTTCGACGAGGTCAATCCGGAAGCACCCATCGAGGTCAGAGAGACGGAGTACGACGACGAGGGCCAGATCAAAAATTACCTCTTCACGAATACCGACGGAGTGATGGTGCGCCGCGATGAATATCGTTTCACCTCGGGATCACAGCCCACGCAGACCTACCGCGAGATCAAGAACGGCGGAACTCCCGTGCGCTATGGTATCCGCATACTTCAGTGGAGTAATAACACCCCCCTCGAATACGAGATACGAAAAAACATTACCCTGTCGGGGTCGGGAGAATGGGACGGCGAGAGCGGCGACCTGATCGAAGAGCAGGTTGACCACGAGATCGTATCGTCGACCACCTCGTGGAGTGTCAAGAAGTACGACGACGAGGGCAACCTCATCTCCAACACCTATGTCGAGAACAAACTCGAGCGGAAATCGTTCTCGTATTAACCAACTTCTACTATATCGTCCGCCCCGGATAAACTTCCAGAGCGCGGGCAAGCACCTCGAGGGCGGCAGCAATGTCGCCCTTGTTCAATACGTATGCTATCCTCACCTCGCGACGGCCCCGCTGCGGCTCGGTGTAGAAACCCGATCCGGGCGCCATCATCACGGTGGAGGGGATCGAAGACCCCGCCGGAGTATGGCTGAACCCGCTCAGTATCCACTCACAAAATTTGTCGGCGTCATCGACCGGCAGACTTGCCACAGTGTAGAACGCTCCGCGCGGTAGGGGAGAGTAAACCCCCGGAATGCGGTTAAGCCCCTCTATGAGCAGGTCGCGCCGCGAGATATATTCGTCGTAGATCGCCTTCATGTAGCTCTCCGGTGCGTCGACCGAGGCCGCAGCGACGAGTTGCCCCAGCAGCGGCGGCGAAAGGCGGGCCTGGGCGACCTTCATGGCAGCGGCCCTCACCTCGACATTGTGGGTGACCAGCGTACCGATGCGTATTCCGCACTCGGAGTAGCGTTTCGACACCGAGTCGACCATCACCACGTTTTGTTCTATACCCGGCAGATGCATTGCCGACACATAGGGCTCGTCGGAGTAGCAGAACTCGCGGTAAACCTCGTCGGAGATCAAAAAGAGATCGTGCCTGCGCACTATCTCGCCTATCTGCTCCATCTCGGCGCGACTGTAAAGGTATCCTGTGGGGTTGTTGGGGTTGCAGATGATGAGGGCGCGGGTGCGCGGGGTAATATATTTCTCGAAGTCGGCCACGGGCGGCAGCGCAAAGCCGTTGTCTATCGACGCGGGCACGCTCACCACATTCACCCCCATTTGGCGGGCAAACGATATGTAGTTGGCGTAACCGGGTTCGGTCATTATGAGTTCGTCGCCCGGATCGAGGCATGCTAACAGCGCGAAGTTTATCGCCTCCGACCCTCCGGAAGTCACTATTATCTCGTCGGGGGTAACGTCGACCCCGTTGCGGGCATAGTACTCCACGAATTTGCGGCGCACCGACAGCAGTCCGTCGCTGGGCGAGTACTCGAGGGTTGTACGGTCGATGTGTTCGAGCGCCGCGAGTCCTTCGGCAGGGGTGGGTATGTCGGGCTGGCCGATATTGAGGTGATACACCTTCACTCCGCGCGCTTTGGCGGCGTCGGCGAATGGTACGAGCTTCCGGATCGGTGAGGCGGGAAGTTCCCGGCCTCTTTTCGAAATTTCAGGCATGAGGTCTCAGGTTAAATGTAGGTTTCCAATAATTTTGCGTTCCCTTCGAAAATGATCTCATCCTGATCGGCGGGTATGAGTACGGCGTTGTCGGCTTTGAGGGTAGCTTTTCCACCGGGGGTGGTGACGGCTACTTCTCCGGCGAGACAGATGTATATCGTGAACGAGTCGCGCGAGGCAAGCGAACGTTCGGTACTTCCGGCGACATCGACTACGTTGGCAGTGAAATATGGCGACTCGACCAACAGAGCCGCTTCGCCCGTCGGGCGGACGCCGGGTCACGCGGCGCACGGGAGCGGCGAAATCTATCGCGTCGAGCGCCCATTCGGTGTGGAGTTCGCGCGGCTTGCCGTCGGCTCCCACCCGGTTCCAGTCGAATATGCGGTATGTGACGTCGGAGGTTTGCTGCACCTCGGCAAGCACTATCCCCTCGCCGATGGCGTGCACCGTACCGGCGGGAATGAAGAACGCGTCGCCCGGCTCGACGGGCACTTCGTTGAGCAGCCCGCCCACCGATCCGTCGGCCACGGCCGCAGCGTATACCTCGCGCGTGACTCCCTCGCGAAAACCTATGAATAGCCTGGCGCCCGGCTCACGGCTCAGTATGTACCACATCTCGGTCTTACCGTAGGCTCCGTGCCTTGCGGCGGCGATCTCGTCGGTGGGGTGCACCTGCACCGAGAGCCTCTCGCGCGCTTCGATAATCTTGACGAGCAGCGGAAACTCCTCGCCGAACCGTTCGTATACCTTGTCGCCCACCAGATCGCCCATGTACACCTCGACGAGCTCATCGAGCGGATTGCTGTCGAGCAGACCCCCTTTCACCACCGACACGTCGCTCTCGACGGCCGATATTTCCCAACTCTCGCTGCCCCAAAGCAGTTTCTTCAACCGGGGCGCAAACTGTAACGGATAAAGCATGGGGCGAAGATAACGATTTTCGTATGGATTTGTTATCTTTGCAGAGAAGATGATTCGTAAAATTATAGAATTTTTCACCCAGGGGGTGTGGCAAAAGGGACCGGACGATCTGTCAGGGCGCAGTTGGTGGGCCGTCAGGCAACTGAGGATCATCATGTTTACTGCGCGCGGGTTCGGGCGCCACGACACGGTGATCCGTTCGGCAGCGCTGTCGTTCTTCACCGTTATGTCACTCGTGCCGATCCTTGCTTTGGTCTTTGCCATCTTCAAGGGCTTCAGCAGTGAGGGAGCTTTCAACACTCTGCTCTACGACATGCTGCCGAGCTACAAGCCTCTCGTCGACCAAATAGTGATCTTCATCGGCAACCTGCTGGGGCGCACCCGCGGTGGGGTGATGGCTGTGGGTGCGTTTTTCGTGCTGATCTGGGCCGTGATACAGGTCTTCGGCCAGGTCGAGGGGGCGTTTAACAACATCTGGGAGGTGAAGCGTTCGAGGTCGTTCGCGCGCCGTTTCTCGGCCTACATGGCGCTGATGATCGTCGTGCCGATCCTGATGCTGGCGGCCAACAGCCTGTTCGTGGGGATTCGCAGGCGGGTGGAGGTGCTCACGGGCAACCTCGGGGCGGAGTTGCTGTTCGCTTTCGCGGGGCTGGTGCTGGTGGCGCTCATGTTTTCGCTCATCTACTTCGTGCTGCCCAACACCGAGGTCAAATACCGCAACGCCCTCAAGGCAGGGATCGTGGCGGGTGTGGGATTCAGCCTGTTCCAGGTGGGCTATGTGTGGTTGCAGGGCTATCTGAGTGCCTACAACGCCATATACGGCACTTTCGCGGCGATCCCGCTATTTTTGATATGGTTGCAGGCGAGTTGGCAGATACTCCTTTTCGGGGGCGAGCTGTCGTTTGCCATGCAGAACGTCCACGACTTCGTGGCCGAGCGCGAGGCGAAGAATTTCAGCTACGACAACCGGGTGAAGATCATGATCGCCACTATGGTGATAATCATACGAAATTACCTCGACGGAGGCGGGCTGTCGACACCCGAACGTATCGCCGACGAGTTGGGAGTGCCGGTGCGCACCATCCGCGACGTGGCGGGCGAGTTGGAGGAGGACGGCATGGTGCTGTTCGTGCAGGCCGAGGGGACGGGCAAGGCCGACTCGATGGCCCCGGGGCGCGACCCACACTCGATCCGCTTTTTCGACGTGATCAACGCCGTCACGGGACACGGCGCCGAGATGCCCCACCTACACGCCTCGCCGCTGATGACACGAATCGACTCCACCTACCAGAAAGTCAAGGGCGATGTGCGCCGGTCGGATGATAACGTTTTGCTTGTCGGGTTGATATGAGCCGCAACGGCGGCAGCGAATTATTTATGCACACGCTTCGAATAGTCATAATTGGGAATGGATCCGTGGCCGAGGGATTGGCCCGGGAGTTCGGGGAGGCTGCGGCCGAAGGCCGCATGCAGTTTGTTCAGCAGTGGGCGAGGCGGACGCATGCCCCGGAGAAGTTGGCCGCTGCCGATCTCTATGTTCTGGCGGTCAGCGATGCCGCCGTGGCCGAGGTTTCGGAGACGTTGCCTTTCGCACCCGGGAGCGTGGTGGCTCACACCGCCGGATGCGTGGCGATGAGCGATCTCTCGCCGCGGATAGTCGATCGTGCGGTGCTCTATCCCCTGCAAAGTTTCACCCGTGGCAGGCGACAGGCCGATTTTCGCCGCACGCCGTTTTTCATCGAAGGGGCCACTCCCCACGCGCTGGAGACCGTGTGCACCGCCGCCATGGCTATCTCCGACAGCGTCACGGAGATGTCATCGGAGAGGCGCGCCCGCATCCACCTTGCTGGAGCTTTCGCCAACAATTTTTCCAACGCCATGCTCTCGCTCGCCGAAGAGATCGCCTGGAGTGCCGACGAAACGTTCGACGCGCTGCGGCCCATAGTCACCGAGACCTTCGCCAAAGCCCTCGACATGCCCACCCCCCGCGCCGCCCAGACCGGAGCCGCGCAGCGGGGCGACAAAACTATTCAGGCAAAACACCTCGAGATACTCGCCGACACCCACCCGGAACTAATAACAATTTACGAAGAGATCAGTAACCAGATATGGAGAATTTCAAAGAAAAACTGACGCGGGTCGACACCTTCGTCTTCGACGTCGACGGCGTTTTCACAGAAGGGGGCATAGTACCCCTGCCCCACGACGACTTCCTGCGCACCTACTACGCCCGCGACGGCTACGCCGTCACCTACGCCATCTCGGAGGGCTACCGCATATACATCATCACCGGCGGCAGGGGCGAGCTTCTGCGCGACCGTTTTGCGAAGCTGAAGGTAACGGGGTTCTTCCCCAACGTGGGCGACAAACCCGCCGTGTTGCGCGAGTTGGCCGAGCGCGACGGGCTCGATCTCGAGAACACGATCTATATGGGCGACGACATTCCCGACCTCGGGGTGATGGGCATGGTGGGGCTGCCCGTCTGTCCGGCCGACGCCGCGCACGAAATCGTCGAGGCGAGTATCTACGTGTCGCAGTATGCGGGGGGCCGCGGGTGTGTGCGCGACATCATCGAACAGGTGCTGAGATCGCAGGGCCGATGGCTGCGCCACACGATCGGTATGCATACCATTTAATCCAAACGATAAACATCCCCCCATGAAATTTTTCGAATTCAAATCTGTTAACATGAAAGCCTTCCGGACGGTCGTGATCCTTACGTTCGCAGGACTGATCGTACTGTTAGGGTTTACCGTCATCGGACTCGTGTCGCGCCACGGAGAAGGCGCCGCCTACTTGTTGGTAGGGGTCATCGGATTGGCGCTCTTTCTTATAAAATCATTTTTTCGCAGGGAGTTCCGGGGGAGATTACCTACGACGGCGTGCCGAGGGCGGCAACAAGAAAACAACCCAGCTGGAAAATTACAGTATATTTGGAAGGCGCCTATGCCCCCGTCGTTCCGCATGACCAACTATAATATGTTCGAGGATGACTACAAAACGTGGACGATCGAGTAAACGAACTCTAATGATTTAACCGTGGCAAAGAGAAAACGTAAAGAGAGAAATGAGGAGTTCGTGCCTTCGAGGCTGGCAACCAGGCCCGGCCAGCGGCTCGTGGAGGTTCATGTCGAGGGATACGACGATGTGGCCTTCTGGCGCGGCATTTTCGACGAGTTCGAGAGCGAACAGGTGATATTCGAAATATCCGTTCCGCCGCGGCCCGACCTTGCCAAGGGCAAACGGGTGGTGATGGATATGATCCCCGAGAGCGGGCCTGGGTTGCTGTTGTGCGTCGACAGCGATTTCGACTACCTTTTCAGCGGCAGCACGCCTCAGTCGCGGCGGGTGCTCGGGGCTAAATACCTGTTCCACACATACGCATACGCCACCGAGAACTACCTCTGCTGGGCGCCGGCCCTTCACACGGTCTGCACCAAAGCCACCAAGAACGACACGCGCATATTCGATTTCGAGCGTTTTCTGGCAGAATACTCGCGGGTGATCCATCCGGTGTTTGCGTGGTACGCATGGTCGGCACAGGCGGGCGACGAACATATATTCAAGCTGATAGATTTCAAGAACACCGTGCGCCTCAACTACCTCGAGGTGCGCGACAACGGTGCGGCGACGCTCGACTGGCTGCGCGGAAACGTCCAGCGGCGCGTACACTCGCTCGAGCACCACTACTCGCAGTGGGTGGGCGAGGTGAACCACTTCATGAAGGAGGTGTGCACGCCCGACGTGACGCCCGAGAACACATATCTCTTCATGCACGGCCACACTCTGTTGGACAACGTGGTGATTCCGATGCTCAACGCCGTGTGCGAGAAACTCAAACAGATGGCGAGCGACAGGATTCAGAGTTCGGCCCAGCGCGGGGTGGCCTTCTCGAACGAGGTGAGCAACTATCGCAATGCGCTGGTGAGCGTGCGCGATACGCTGGTCTACAACGAACTCTACAAAGGCTGCCCCCTCTATCGCCGCCTCCACGATGACATTGCTTCGGTGCTTCGCCGCGAAGGGCTTATTACGGGCTGATAATCTGTGGCGGCAAGGGTCCGATTTGCTTCCCATTGGCTATTTTTGGCACAAGTTGGTAAACTTGCGCCCGTTCGTGCCAGGTTTTGCGCCAGGTTTTGTTGGGGGAAAGGGGTACGATGAGGGGGGGTGGGGATGGTGGTGGAGGCGGGAGTTTGGAATTTTCGATTGTTTTATTAACTTTGCCACAATTTTGTGCCTGCAAAATCCCCCGACACGAAACATTAATCTTTTAATCTAACTAACTACATGATTACTCCTATTTTTTGGATCATTCCCGTGGCGTCGGTGCTTGCTCTGGCGTTCGCATGGTGGTTCTACCGCCAGATGAAAAAAGAGAGCGAAGGTACCGAAAGGATGGCCGAGATCGCTCTCTACGTCCGCAAGGGAGCAAGCTCCTATCTGCGCCAGCAGTACAAAGTGGTACTCGCCGTGTTCGCCGTGCTGGTCGTCGTGTTCGCCGTGATGGCATTCGGGTTCAACCTGCAAAACAGGTGGGTGCCCATCGCGTTCCTCACAGGAGGTTTTTTCTCGGGGCTGGCAGGGTTCTTCGGCATGAAGACCGCCACCTACGCCTCGGCACGTACCGCAAACGCCGCACGACGGTCGCTCAACAGCGGTCTTAAAGTGGCTTTCCGAAGCGGTGCAGTGCTCGGTCTCGTGGTCGTGGGCCTCGGGCTGCTCGACATCTCGGGCTGGTACCTCATCCTCAACGCCATTCCCGACAGCTGGCTGGGCGGCGTAGATGTTGCAGGCACGCATAAACTCACCATCATTACCACCACGATGCTCACCTTCGGGATGGGTGCCTCGACGCAGGCTCTCTTTGCGCGCGTGGGCGGTGGTATCTACACCAAGGCGGCCGACGTGGGCGCCGACCTCGTGGGCAAGGTCGAGGCGGGTATTCCTGAAGACGACCCCCGCAACCCCGCAACAATCGCCGACAACGTGGGCGACAATGTGGGCGACGTGGCCGGTATGGGTGCCGACCTCTATGAATCTTATTGCGGTTCTATCCTCGCTACCGCCGCTCTCGGTGCCGCCGCTTTGGCCGGTTCGGGCGATGTGGCCGCTCAATACAACTATGTCGTGGCCCCGATGTTGATCGCCGCCGTGGGTATCGTGCTTTCGATACTCGGTATATTCGCCGTGTCGACGAAGGAGAATGCCACGATGAAACAGCTTCTGAAGGCTCTGGGCCGTGGAACCAACCTCTCCTCGCTGCTGATCGTCTTCGCTGCGTTCGGCATCCTGTGGGCGCTCGGTATTCCCAACTGGGCCTGGATCGGCGGCGCGGTAGTCGTGGGTCTTGCCGTAGGTATCGTTATCGGTCAGGCTACCGAATACTTCACATCGCAGAGCTACAGCCCCACCAAGGAGATTTCGAAGTCGGGTGAAACCGGGCCCGCGACGGTCATCATTGCCGGGATCAGCGTGGGTATGAAATCGACGGCCATTCCCGTTCTTGCGGTCGTGGTCGGTATTATCGCCTCTTATCTGTTGGCCGCTCAGGGCGACATGAGCAATGTGGGCATGGGTCTCTACGGTATAGGTATTGCCGCCGTGGGTATGCTCTCGACTCTGGGTATCACGCTTGCGACAGACGCTTACGGCCCCATCGCCGACAACGCCGGCGGTAACGCCGAGATGGCTGGCCTGGGCCCCGAAGTGCGTAAACGCACCGACGCTCTCGACTCGCTGGGCAACACCACCGCCGCTACGGGTAAAGGTTTCGCCATCGGCTCGGCGGCTCTCACGGGCCTTGCGCTGTTGGCATCCTACATCGAGGAGATCAAGATCGGGCTGGAGCGTATCGGCACCAATCTGTTGACCTTTGCCGACGGTAGCTCCATAGCTATCAACCAGGCTACGTTCACCGACTTCATGCGCTACTACGACGTGACGCTGATGAACCCCAAGGTTCTGGCCGGTACTTTTATCGGGGCGATGATGTCGTTCCTGTTCTGCGGNNNNGAGGTTCGCCGCCAGTTCCGCGAAATAAAGGGTATCATGACGGGTGAAACAACTCCCGACTACGCGCGTTGCGTGGAAATCTCGACCAAGGGTGCTCAACGCGAGATGATCCTGCCGTCTGTTTTGGCGATCGTGGCTCCGGTGCTCACGGGGTTGATCTTCGGTGTGACGGGCGTGATGGGTCTGCTGATTGGTTCGCTGTCGTGCGGATTCGTGCTGGCGGTTTTCATGGCCAATGCCGGCGGTGCGTGGGACAATGCCAAGAAGTATGTCGAGGAAGGTAATCACGGCGGCAAGGGCAGCGATGTGCATAAAGCCAACGTTGTGGGTGACACAGTGGGTGACCCGTTCAAGGATACTTCGGGCCCGTCGCTCAACATCCTCATCAAGCTGATGTCGATGGTTGCTATTGTGATGGCGGGGTTGACTGTGGCTTGGAGCCTGCTCTAACAGGACAGGATTATATTGAATTGAACAACGGCCCGCGGAGATTTTTCGCGGACCGTTGTTTTTAGGGGGTCAGGGCGCGGAAGATGCGGTGAGTGTTTTCTGTGGTGAGTTGGTCGAGGCGGGTGGGGGTGAGGTCGAGGATTGTGGCGGCGGCGGTGAGGATGTATGTGAGGTAGGACGACTCGTTGCGGCGGCCGCGGAAGGGTTCGGGCGTGAGCCAGGGGGCGTCGGTTTCGAGGACTATGTGGGTGGGGTCGATGGCGGGCAGGAGTTCCTTCCAGCGACTCTTTTTGTAGGTCACCGATCCGCCGACGCCCAGCACGAAGTCGCCCACGGCGCGGACACGCCGATAATCTTCGAGCGTGCCGCTGAAGGCATGCAGCACCCCGCGCAGGCCGCGGCCCGTGTATTTTTCGAGCACAAGGCACATCTCCTCCCACGCCTCGCGAGTGTGGATCGCCAGCGGGAGGTCGTAGCGCATGGCAAGGTCGATCTGCCACTCGAAAGCCGCCGTCTGTTCGGCGAGGAAGTCGCGGCTCCAGTGGAGGTCAAGACCCACCTCGCCGATGGCGCAGAAACCACCCTCGGGCGGTGAGGCGAGGTGGGCCTCGACGATCGCGAGTTCGCGTTCCCAACGGGGATTGTCGTTTACCGACGTGGGATGGAGGCCCATCATCGGCACACAAAAACCGGGGTTGGCGCGACACATGGCGAGCATGGCGTCGTGGCTGTCGGAGTCAATGGCGGGGCACAGGATGCGCTCGACACCCGCTTCGCGGGCGCGCCTCAGGGCGTCGTCGCGGTCGTCGTCGAACGCCCCGTCGAACATGTGGGAGTGTGTGTCTGTCATATCTTTGTGTAGCTGCCTCCGGGCAGTCGCTGTATCTTGCCGGCGAACTCCAATTCGAGCAAAAGAGGTGCCAGAGAGGTGTGATCCAGGGCCGTCATCTCCACAAGGAAGTCGACCGACACCGCGTTGCCGCCCTGAATGCAACCCAACAGCCCCTGTGCGTCGGCCGAGAGTGCCGGTGCCGGCGCCGCGGGCCTTTCGCCCACCTCGGGAACGTACAAGTCCCACATCAGGACGCGGATAACATCTTCGCCCGAGCAGACCATAGCTGCTCGCTGGTTCTTTATCAGTGCGTTGGATCCGAAGGCCACACTGTCGGTCGCGCGGCCGGGAACGGCCATCACCGTGCGGTCGTAGCCCAGTGCGAAGTCGGCGGTAGAAAGAGCGCCGCTCTTCGAGGGGGCCTCCACAACAATCGTTCCCTCGGAGAGGCCGGCGATGATGCGGTTGCGCGCAAGGTAGAAGTCGCCCGTCTGCTTGCTTCCCGAGTGGCACTCGGTGACGATGGCTCCGCCGTGGGCCACGATGTCGCGCGCAATGTCGGCGTGGGGTGCGGGAGTGATACCGGGCAGGGTATTGGCCACAACCGCCACGGTCGGAACGCCGTAGCGCAACGCAGCGCGGTGGCAGTGAACGTCGATGCCGAAAGCCAGGCCGCTGACTATGCAGAGGTCGGGAACACGGTCGGCGAGTTGTTTAACCAGCTTGTCGCACATGGTCTGTCCGTAGGTCGACAGGCCCCGCGTGCCCACCATAGACACGCATCTGAGTCGCAACGCCTCGACGTTACCGCTGATGTAGAGAACGTGCGGCGGGTCGTTCATCTCGCGCGCAAGGGGCGGATACTCCCTGTCGGTCGACGCGATGGCCGTGAGGTTGTGTTTTTTTACGTAGGCGAGCTCTTTCTCGGCCCTGCGATGCGCCTCTTTACGGGTGAGCTGCTCCGCCAGAGGCTCGCGAATGGAGGTGCGGCGGACGATCTCCGCAGCCGGGGCATCGTAGAGGGCGTCGGCACTGCCGAACACGGAGATCAGCATGGCGGCCGTCTTCACCCCTATGCCCGGCTCAAGCGTAAGCGCAATGTCGTTTACATTCATTGTTTGGCCTTTTTTTGTTTGGGGTAGTTTAAAAAGGCCCTCGGCTGCAAGCTCCCCAGCTTAGCATACAGGAACAGACCCATCAGAGGCTTCGACCCTTACCGAGGACCTAAGTCCTATGTGGTCGAAACTTCCGATTAAGTCAAATTGTATGCAAAACAAGCCGGGGAGCTCGGTGCAAAGATAGTGAATTTTTTTCGCGTACGAGGCCGCGATTTGCGGCCTCGTGTGTTGCGGGATATTTAAATCTCTATTCGAGCACCTGGTAGACCGTGTTGAGGAATTTTTCCCAGACTTTGGTGTCGGGGGTGCGGTTGGTATAGAGGATGATGACCATCTTCTCCTTGTGGTCGATGATGTAGTCGGTGTTGGCGGCGCCGCCCCAGCTCAGAGCGCCCGGCGACACCATAGGCGTGAAGTTGGGGATCGCGCGGCGGCTCGTGTCTCCATCGGGCTCAGGGTTGATCTGGAACCCGATCCCGAACTGATGGCCGTTGCCGCCGCCGTTGGGCATCGGCAGTTGGTTGTTCTGCATCATCTCGATCGTGCGGCGGCCCAGAATGCGGTGGCCGTTGAACTCGCCGTAGTTGAGTATCATCTGACAGAAACGCGCGTATCCCTCGATGGTGCCGCTCAGGCCCGTTCCGGCGTTGGCGAAACGGCGGTCTTGCTGAAACGGGTTGCGTCCGCTCCACCACTCGCGTGCGACGAGCCGGCCCTGATCATCCACGCCGTAAGTCGACACGAACCGCCCGGCCATCGCCGGGTCGAAGTACCACGCCATGTCGGTAATGCCCAGCGGTTCGAGTACCACCTCGGTGACGTACTCCTGAAGCGAGCGGCCCGAGAAGTACTCCACCAGATAGCCCCACACGTCGGAGGCAGTGTGGTAGTTCCATTCGGTGCCGGGATCCCACCCGAGAGGCGCGGCCACCAGATCGCGCACCCACTCCTCGAGCGTGGCATACTCCTTTGCCGGCTGTCCGGGCACACGCCTCGGACCCTGCATGCCGGAGGTGTGGCTCAGCAGGTGACGGATCGTGACGGGTGTGGCGGCGGGGCGGGTTTGTGTCGAGGTGCGGTCGGCGGGGTTGGCCCACACCCGGTCGGTCATCTCGGGGATGTAGAGCGACACGGGGTCGTCGAGTTGGAACTTACCCTGCTCGAAAAGGGTGAGCAGGGCAACGGTGGTGATGGCCTTGGTTTGGGAGAACATACGGAAGATGTTATCCTTGGAGAGCGGGTCGCGGCTCTCGACGTCGCGCCAGCCGAAGGCTTTGTGGTGGATCACCTCGCCTTCGCGGGCAACGAACGTGAGGGCGTGGGGAATGATGCCGCGGTCGACATAGTCCTGAAGCAGGGCGTCGATACGGGCGAGCCGCGAGGCGGCGACCTCAAGTGCGGCGAAATCGGGTGAGTAATCGAATTTCTGAGGGTCGCCGGCGAACGCGGAGGCAGGGGCGAGGTACGAAAAGGCGATCAGGCTGGCGATCGAGAGGGCTAAAGCTCTTGTTTTCATCGGGGGCAGATTAATTTTAAGGTTATTGTTTGTGCAAATATAGCAATAAAAACGATAGAGAATGTATTGGCACAAGTTTATCAACTTGTGCCTGTTGTGGCCTGTTTTGCTGTGGCCGATTTTTTGATTAACTTTGGCACTTCGAAAAAAAACAGTAATCGTAACACATTTAGGGATATGGCCGACGAAAAAATAATTTTCTCGATGGTGGGAGTGAGTAAAGTACTCCCGAGTAACAAAAAGATTCTCAACAATATATACCTGTCGTTCTTCTATGGCGCCAAGATCGGTATCATAGGTTTGAACGGCAGCGGGAAGTCGACGCTGATGAAGATCATCGCGGGACTGGACAAGAATTTTCAGGGCGAAGTGGTCTTCTCGCCCGGTTACAGTGTGGGATACCTCGAGCAGGAGCCGCATTTGGACGAGTCGAAGACCGTGCGCGAGATAGTCGAAGAGGGGTGTGCCGCGACGGTGGCACTGCTCAAGGAGTATGAGGAGGTGAACGCCGCCTTCGGCGATCCCGATCTCGATGGCGATGCGATGAACAAGCTCATAGAGCGTCAGGGTGAGCTAACCGAGGCGATCGACGCCGCGAACGGCTGGGAACTCGACGCGGTGTTGGAGCGTGCGATGGATGCCCTGCGCTGCCCTGACGGCGATACCCCGGTGAAGGTGTTGTCGGGAGGTGAGAGGCGCCGGGTGGCCTTGTGCCGCCTGTTGTTGCAGGAGCCCGACGTGCTGCTGCTCGACGAGCCTACCAACCACCTCGATGCCGAGAGTATCGACTGGCTCGAGCAGCATCTTCAGCAGTACAAGGGGACGGTGATCGCCGTCACCCACGACCGATACTTCCTCGACAACGTGGCCGGGTGGATTCTCGAGCTCGACCGCGGTGAGGGTATTCCGTGGAAGGGTAACTACACGAGCTGGCTTGAGCAGAAGTCGAACCGCCTCGCGATGGAGGAGAAGCAGGAGAGCAAGCGGCGCAAGACCCTCGAGCGCGAGCTCGAATGGGTGCGCATGAGCCCCAAAGCGCGTCACGCCAAGAGCAAAGCGCGTCTGGGTGCCTACGACAAGATGCTCAACGAGGATACGAAACAGAAGGAGGAGAAACTGGAGATATTTATTCCCAACGGCCCGAGGCTCGGCAATGTGGTGATCGAGGCGCAGGGGGTGTCGAAGGCTTTCGGCGACAGGGTGCTGTATGAAGGGTTGGAGTTTTCGCTGCCTCCGGCGGGGATAGTGGGCGTGATCGGGCCGAACGGTACGGGTAAGACGACGCTTTTCCGTATGATTATGGGGTTGGAGCCGCCCTCTTCCGGCACGTTCAAGGTGGGTGAGACGGTGAAGTTGGCGTATATCGACCAGCAGCATAAGTCGATCGACCCCGACAAGAGCGTTTACGAGGTGATCAGCGCAAACAGCGAGCATGTGCAGTTGGGTAACCGGAGCGTTCCGGCGCGGGCTTATGTTTCGCGGTTCAATTTCAATGGCGCCGACCAGGAGAAGAAGTGNNCGGCGTGCTGTCGGGCGGCGAACGAAACCGTCTGCATCTGGCGCTTGCTTTGAAGGAGGAGGGCAATGTGCTGCTTCTCGACGAGCCGACCAATGACATAGACGTCAACACGCTGCGGGCTTTGGAAGAAGGGCTTGAGAACTTTGCGGGGTGTGCAGTGG
The DNA here is from genome assembly GCA_002293665.1 of Alistipes sp. UBA928. GTDB lineage: Bacteria > Bacteroidota > Bacteroidia > Bacteroidales > Rikenellaceae > UBA940. Next base: position 18,820 of record DBDQ01000083.1, read on the forward strand.
TGATCTCGCATGACAGGTGGTTCCTCGATCGTATTGCAACGCATATTTTGTCGTTCGAGGGCGACGGAGGGGTTAAGTTCTTCGAGGGCAGTTACTCGGAGTATGAAGATTATAAAAAGGCTCAAGGTATCGAGCCTGCGAAAAAAGTGAAGTACCGCAAATTAATTGAATAGAATAACCCTAAAATCCCCCAAACAAAAATGAAAATCAAATTTTTGGCCATCGTGTTATCGGCTGCATTTGCAACAGCATGTGTAACAAAAGATGACCCGTCGGAGGTCGGAGAACTTTTGACTTCCGAACAGATCGCATCACTGTCGGCGCCGGACGCCCAGACTCCTGGAACGGCAAACTCGTATCCGTGCAGGGATACCCCGGTTACAACAGTCGCGTGATCAAGATGAGTCAGACGAACATGATGACAATCTCGCCGCCGGCTCCGGGCAGCAAAGAGGTGCTGATCAAAGCCAAAATGGTGGTGGTGGATGCCGACAAGGTGGGAACGAGGATATACGGAACCGCCGACCGGAACGAAATACGCGTCACCTCGGATAACCTCGATTTGGAGAATGCAGGTTTTCTGTTGGACGATTACAGCACGGTGGAATACGGCGAATTGCTGTACAGCGGGAAGATCGTTTACGACGGCAGCGACTACTGGCTGGAAGGTGTAACGATTCATAAAGCGCAATAGTCATGGCTGCGCAACAGCAAAAAATGAAACCGTTTGGTTTGGTGGTATTCGTGGTTATGTCGGCTCTCTCCATTGCCCTGTTCATGTTCAAGGAGAAGATCATTCCCGATCAAAACGCCGCTTACAGGGAAGAGCTCAGCCGCTACGTGAAGACCTCGGCCGTTGTGGTCTTCCAAAGAGATGGTGGGTGGAGCCCGCCGTTCGCGCCTGTCGGTTACGGTGCAGTTCAGAGACAGTACGGGAGAACTTCAAATCGCAACTCTCAGTGACACCGACCTCGGAAGTGTTCCTAACGGCGACTCGATAATCGTGTGGTACGATCCCGAAAAGCCGTATACAGTCGAAAGCGACAGGGTGTACAAAGAGATAATGAGAATTAAATAATGACTGGAAAATAGGAGTATGGATGTAACGGCTATACCTTTCAACAGGCTGATCGGGCTGGCGGAGTCGGACGATGAGCGTTATGTGCTGATGCTGCCGGCGGGCAGACAATACGAGAACCACGTCGGGACGGTTCACGCGAGCGCGCTGTTCGCTTTGGCCGAGGCTACGAGCGGGGTGGTGCTGCTGCGTGAGTTCGGCGGGCGCGGCGATCTTGCCTCGGTGGTGCGCAAGGTCGAGACCAAATATCGCAATCCCGCGCAGGGAGCGGTCTACTCCTCGGCGACACTCGTAGAGGAGAAGGCGGCGGTGATTGCCGAGACAGATGAGCGCGGCAGGGCTTTTGCCCATGTTGCGGTCGATGTTTTCGACGGTGCGGCGCGGGCGGTTGCCCGGTTTGAGTTCGAATGGTTCGTAACAAAAATTACAAAATAGGAAATGGCACAAAAACCGAGCATACCCAAGGGTACACGCGACTTTTCGCAGGCTGAGACCGCGCGGCGGAACTATATTTTCGACACTTGCCGCGAGGTTTTTCGCCTCTTCGGCTATGCGCCGATCGAGACCCCGGCGATGGAGAATCTTTCGACGCTGATGGGCAAATATGGCGAGGAGGGCGATAAGCTGTTATTTCGCATCCAAAACAGTGGTGAACAGGCCGCGGCGCCACCTGAAAAGGGCCTGCGGTACGACCTGACGGTGCCGTTCGCGCGATTTGTGGTGCAGCATCAGAGCGAGATCGCTTTCCCGTTCAAACGCTACCAGATTCAGCCCGTGTGGAGAGCCGACAGGCCGCAGAAGGGGCGTTACAGGGAGTTCTATCAGTGCGACGTCGATGTGATCGGGTCGCGGAGCCTTACCAACGAGATCGAACTGATCCGGATAGTCGAGGCGGTATTCGGGCGCCTCGGGGTGGGCGTCATTCTCAAACTCAACAATCGCAAGATATTGGCCGGTATTGCCGAAACCATAGGCCATGCCGACCGCATGATCGACATTACGATCGCGATCGACAAGCTCGAAAAGATCGGCATGGAGGCGGTGAAGGCCGAGCTTGCCGAAAAGGGTATCGACGCGGCGGCGATCGGGCGGCTTGAGCCGATACTTGCGCTGAGCGGTTCCAATACCGAAAAACTCGACAAGTTGGCGGGGGCACTCGTCGGTTCGGAGACTGGTATGGCGGGGATAGAGGAGATGCGAACCATTTTCGGCATGGCGGCCGCGCTGGAGATCGGACTCGATGTGGAGCTCGACCTGTCGCTCGCGCGCGGACTCAACTACTACACGGGCACGATATTCGAGGTTAAGGCGCGCGACTGGCCCATAGGCAGCATCTGCGGCGGAGGGCGCTATGACGACCTGACGGGTATTTTCGGTCTTCCGGGAGTTTCGGGTGTGGGAATATCGTTCGGCGCCGACCGCATATACGACGTGATGGACGGGTTGGGGTTATTTCCCGAGGAGGCGACGGGCGGCACGCGGGTGATGTTCGTCAATTTCGGCGGTGCGGAGGAGGTGGCGTCGCTGCAGGGGCTCACTGCCCTGCGCGGTAGTGGTTTCGCGGCCGAGATATATCCCGACGCCACGGCCAAGATCAAAAAACAGATGGAGTGGGCCAACAGGCGCGCAATTCCGTTTGTGGCGATAATAGGCGCCGAGGAGCTCGAAAAAGGGACGGCAACGCTGAAGAACATGCAGACGGGCGAACAGCAGCAGGTGGCGATCGGGCGGATCGCCGAGATGGTTTGACATTAGAATTGACGACGATGGATAAGAGATTGTTGAAATACGTGGTGGCGGCGGTAGTGGTGGCGGCGGTGCCGATCTCAGGTTTCGGACAGCTCACAAGACAGCGGGCCGAACATCCCACACAGGAGGAGCTGCGCAACATGTCGACCCAGGGCAACAAGCTCGTCGAGTTCTACCGGATTATGGCCGAGAACTATCTCGATACCATGAACTACGCGGCGGTGGTCGAAAAAGGGATCACAAGCATGCTCGCCGAACTCGATCCGCACTCGATATACCTCACGGCCAAAGAACTGCAAACGTCGAACGAAGAGTTAGGCGGAGGGTTCAGCGGCATCGGAATAGAGTTCAACACGATGGCCGACACCATAATCGTGGTCAACACGATAGTGGGCGGGCCGGCCGAAATGGTGGGGCTGCTGCCCGGCGACCGGATCGTGTCGATCGACGGCGGGAATGCCGTGGGCATCGAACGCAACGACGTGCCGAAATACCTGCGCGGGCCGAAGGGGACGAAAGTGGAACTGAAGATATTCAGGCGCAGCGCTCCCGGCCTGTTGGAGTTTACCATCATACGCGACGACATTCCCATAAACACCGTAGACGCGGCCTATAAACCCGATCCGCGCACGGGATACATCAAGGTGAACCGGTTCGGTGCGACCACGGGAAAGGAGTTTCGGGATGCCTTCGCAAAAGTCAACGCCGACGGCGCGATAGACGGCCTGATACTCGACCTGCGCGGAAACGGCGGCGGATTCCTGCCTGAAGCGATCAGAATGGGCGAGTTTTTCCTCGGCGCCGGACAGCGCATAGTCTCCACCGAAGGCAACCTGTATCCCTCGCAAAGTGCCGACGCGCGGGTTGACGGAACCTACCATAGTGGACGGCTCATAGTCCTCGTCGACGAAATTTCGGCCTCCGCCTCCGAGATCGTGGCCGGAGCGGTGCAAGATTGGGACAGAGGAGTGATCGTGGGGCGGCCCACCTTTGGCAAGGGGCTGGTGCAGCGCGAGTTTAAGCTCAGCGACGAGTCGGCCGTGAGGCTCACCATAGCCAAATACCTTACCCCGACGGGACGGGCAATACAGCGCCCCTACGAGCCCGGAAAATCAGACGAATACTATCTCGAACACATAGCCATGATGTCGGCCGCGGCCGATAAAGACCCTCCCGCAGACTCCGCCGCGCGGAAAGCACCGGCGTACAGCACCCTGCGCAGCGGACGGACAGTGTATGGCGCGGGAGGTATTCGTCCCGATGTGATAACTCCTGCCGACACCACCGGTTACTCGCCATACTGGTCGGCGCTGATACGTACGGGACGTCTGCGGGAGTTCGTGCAGAGCCACCTCGACGACAACCGTGCCGCGATAATCCGACGGTTCCGCGACGTGGAGAGCTACGTAGACAGATTCGACGCCGAAAGCCTTATTCCCGCACTCGCCGACTACGCCGCCGCGGGGGGTATAGAACGCGACGAGGCCGGTATAGAGAAGTCTAAACTGTGGATCACCGCGCAGATCAAAGCACTGATAGCCCAACAGTTGTGGGAGACCGAAGGTTATTACAGGGTGACCCACACGACGATCGACGACACGTTCCGCCGGGCGCACGAAATGATGATGCGCTGGTACCGGACAGATTACCCTTCCGGCGAGGCTGTCACCGTGGAACTCGTGAGGCAATTAAGCGAGTAAAACAATATTTTTCCCGATTTCTCTTGGTCGGGAAGATAATTTCCCTATATTTGCACGCAAGATAACCTTAACACACCTAAAAAGACTAACCATTCTGAGAACGACAGAGCAACATGGGAGATGGATTTGACTTTCGCGCAGGCGGTACGGGAGGATTCGGTACAGGCGACGGCGACGGTGGTGAAGATGTCTATTCGAAGGTAGTAAGGGCCGGAAAAAGAACTTACTTCTTCGACGTCAAGGCCACAAGAAGCGGCGATTACTACCTCACGGTAACCGAATCGAGGAAAAAACCCGGTCGGGACGGATCGCCCGTATTCGAAAAGAACAAGATATTCCTCTACAAGGAAGACTTCGCAAAGTTCGCCGACGGACTCGCCGACGCCGTGGATTACGTCAAAATCCATAAACCCGAATTTTTCGAATCAGAAAGCGCCGATGCCGCTATCGACGCCGAATTTGCCATGCTGTAGCTACAAAGACCGACCTTATTTTGGTATTGCTAATAATTGCACTATTTTTGCATTTTTACGCAGGTACATGAAAAAAATAGTGCTGATAATTGCGATCGTGTTGGCGGCGGTGTCCGAAACTGCGGCGCAAAGTGTGAAGGAGGTGCAGGAGGTGTCGGCAGCGCAGGTGCTGCGTGTGCCGGTCGAGGATGCAGTGCTTCCGGCGATCATGTCGCCCGAGTCGCCATACTTATACCTGCCGATGATGCAGCGATATACCAGGGGCGACGAAACACTCACCGACGATCACTACTACTACCTCTACTACGGATACGCTTACCAACCGGAATACGACGCGCACAAGGAGCTGCCCGGAGAGGCCGCCATGTACGACATCCTGAGACGCACAACGCAGATCACCCGCGAGGAAGCGTTCGCAATAATCGAGGCCGGACGGCACAACATGACCGTCGACCCGTTCTCGCCCTCAAACATAAACATGATGACATGGGCCTACGGAGTGGTGGGCGACACCCTCAACGCACGGCTGAGCGCACACCGTTTCCGCGGAATAGTGAAGGCCATAACATCAAGCGGCACCGGCCGCCGCGAAAAATCACCCTGGCACATACTTCGTTTCAGCCATGCCGACGACATAGTCGGTGTGCTGGGCCTCGAGATAGTAAACCGGCAGGTGCGGACGCGCGATGTGGAGTACATTCAGGTGGGCCGCAACAGCGCCGGTACAAAGGGATATTTCTTTGACTACAGCCGCGTCTACTGGAAACCTTTCGAGGGCGAGAGGGTGAAAAAGGGGAGTAAATGGATGTTCAATGGAACTCCGATGTGATTAACTGAGAATGGATATTAGAATTTTGAGGATGAAACGTGAATTTATAATATTGGCAGCAGTATTATTGCTGTCTGGTTGTGGCTGGGAGCCGTTGCCGCCTCCATTGCCTCCTCCTGCCCAGCGAGTGTTGTTGATGTATGATAATATTGAGAACATTGATAGGAGAGGTAACAGTTATTTTGCCAAGAATGTGCATGCGGCCGGTAAGGCTGTCGCACAGGAGGTGCTCGATCCTGATGAAAGGGTGGTTGTGTTTGATCGCAACTTCAAGGCGGAGGGTTATACCGGAGCCCGGAGCGTGGTGTACGAAATCGTGAAGGACGCCTCGCAGACCGATGGGTTCCGGTTGGAGATTTTGAGGGTGTACGAGTCGGGCGAAAACGCCAATCTTTCGACTGAAGTGATGGCAGCCGTTGTGGGAGATATTCGCAGGGTTGTTCCGGCGCCCCACTACGGATTGGCTTTCGGTTCGCACGGCAAGGGGTGGCTGCAAAGGGCGTATTCGGGCAACGTCTCGCGCAGTGGAAATACAGACGGGGATATGTCGCAGGCTCCTTTCGCCGATCTGTGGAGCGAGAGGGAGAATTCGCTGACGCGTTATTTCCAAGGATATGGTGAAAAGCTCGACGTTTCGGAATTTAGAGATGCCCTGGACGACTGGGCATGGGACTTCATCCTGTTGGACGACTGTTTCATGGCCTCGGCGGAGGCGCTCTATGAGATGCGCTCGCTGACCGACTATTTTATCGCCTCACCCACGGAGATAATGGCAGCCGGATTTCCTTACGACATGGTCGTGTCGATTCTTTTTCAGGAGTGGGAAAACAACCTCGAAAACAGCGTTGTCGATGTGGCAGACGCTTTTGTAGAGGCTTACCGCTCGGGGACAATGGAATCCGGATACCCTCATGCCACCGTTGCCGTGGTGAAAACTTCGGAACTCGATGCTTTGGCCGAGTCGGTCAAACGGCTTAATTTGAGACTGAACGAGGTGACGGGTGTCGGCGGGATACAATATTATGAGAGATTTACCACTCCGGGCCACGTTTTTTTCGATCTCGACGACTATATCAGTCGTATCCGAGCCTCCGTTACGCCGACCGAATACAACGAATTTAAAGCCCAACTCGATCGGACGGTCGTCTTTAAAGACCACACCGAATATTTCTTCTCCGCCGCACAGCTTAACAACGGGACGGTCAAGGTCGAGCATTACTCCGGCCTAAATGTGTTCATCCCCTGGAGCCAAACCGCCCGACTTGTCAACTGGTACCAACAGACCGAGTGGTATAAATACGTATACGGAGGAAATTAAGCGTGGCAAACTATTTGCTGGAAGGGTAGATTATGTCCCTTCCGATGCAGATAGTTAGCGAAAAAGAGATCGCTAAAGCCGACAGCCTGTTCAGGGTCGGTCTTGAACATCGTATGCAAAACTTTGCCCACATGACGTGGGAGGAGCGGTTGAGGCTCATCGGTTACGACATGGTGCACGTGGGGCTGAAGATCGTCGTCGCCGTGGCCATCATCATCGTCGGCCGGTGGCTCGTGAGGCGGCTGGCGCGCGGACTCGATACCGCCATGAACAAATGGAAGATCGACCCGGCACTCCACACCTTCATCCGCACCATAGTCAAAACCCTTTTCTACTTCGTGCTTTTCTACATAATGATCGCGTGGTTGGGGATCAACACGTCGCTATTCGTAGCGCTGTTCGCCGCCGCAGGGCTTGCCATCGGCATGGCCATGAGCGGGGTGTTCCAGAACATTGCCGGCGGAGTGATGATTCTGGTACTGAAGCCTTTCAGTTGCGGCGACTGGATAGAGCTGGAGGGTCAGGCCGGAAAAGTGATGGATGTACACCTGTTCAACACCGTGCTGCGAACGGCCGACAACCGCACAATACTGCTGCCTAACGGCGGAGTTTTCACCAGTGTGGTGAGCAACCATACTTCGGCACGCACACGGCGTCTCGAGTGGCCCGTGTCGCTCGAACTCGGGACAGATTTCGACGCCGTGCAGAAAGTGCTGTTGGAACTCGTAGCCTCCGATAAACGGATACATACCTCACCTGTACCCGAGGTGTTGATGGTGAATCTCGACCCGGGCTCCATGGATGTACTGGTGAGGGGATGGGTGGAGACGGCCGACTATTGGGACGTGTTCTACAAGATAAATTCGGAGATCTATAAAACCTTGCCGGCCAGCGGTTTCGATCTTGAGTCGGCACAGTCGATCCGGGTCACCATGCAGGAACCCGATCCTCCAAAAAAACTCAGCGCAACAAAACCTCAGCCGAACCGATGAGGGTGCCGTCCATGTATATCTCGATACGGTAGGTGCCGGCGCCGAAATCCGAACCGGCGTAAAAGAGGCTCACGGGCAGGTCGCTGTTCTGATAGTCGACCTCACGGGTGGCGGTGTGGATCAGCGGATCGCCGTCGTGGTCGAAGGTGGCCGCACCGGAGTTGGCCAGCACATAGCCGTCGGGGCCGGTGACGCGTGCATAGACAGGCCGCAGACCGGGATTGGCGAGGTTGTTGGCCGACAGCACGAAGTCTACGCGGAGTCTTGCGGCACGGCTGGCGCGTGTCACCTCGCGGTCGTTGGCGTTGAGGGTGGCCAGGCGTATGTCGCGTGCTATGATGACGGAGCCCTGGCGAATTTTGATGTCGGCGGCGTCGGCGCGCTCCACGGCGGCGTCGGCCCTAAGTTGCTGGGTACGTATCTCGGTGCGCATGGTCAGGGCCTCGCCTATAAGGCGTGTGTTGACCTGGTTAAGGGAGTCGATAGTATAGGCGAAACTTTCGGCGGCGGCGCGCATGAGGTTGAGTTTGGCCTCGTACTCGCGGATCATGCCACGCGTTGCACGGCGCTCTTTGGCAATCACATCGAGTATCGAGTCGATGCGGCCGCGCTCGACGGCGATGGAGTCGTTGAGTGCAACGTTGGAGGTTTCGAGGTTGGCGTACTCGTCGCTCAACGCAAGGAACTGGCCGGTTATGACGGCGCGCTCGGCGGCAAAGTCCTGGCGTTCCTGGTGAATCTTGTAGAAGAGAAGCCCCGACACGGCGACCAGAATGACCGCCAACAGCAAGACCATCAATTTATAGCCCTTGAGCGACCTGGCTGAACCCCCGGTGCTCTCCTCTTCGTAACCGTAATCGTCGTCGTACCGTTCTTCGCTTCGTGCCATGGCTTTTTACTGGTTAAACGCATTTGATGCGCAAATATATATGTTTTTTCGCGGAATTAGCTACTTTTGCGCCTATGAAAAAAGTGATTGGAATGGGCAACGCCCTCACCGACATGTTGGTGGAACTGCGCTCCGACGAGGTACTCGAACGTTTCGGCCTGCCGAGAGGCAGTGTGACGCTGGTGGGCAGCGACCTCCAGAAAGAGATTTCGCGCTCGGTGGCGGGTCTGCCGTACACCCTGTCGCTCGGGGGATCGGCATCCAATACCATCCGTGCTTTTGCCCGGCTGGGCGGAGAGGCAGGATTTGTCGGCAAGGTGGGGCATGACTCCACGGGAGACTTCTTCGAGGCGGCGCTAAACAATCTCGGCGTCGAGCCGTTCGTGTTTCGCGGTGATGAGCACTCCGGACGATGTGTGGCGCTCGTCTCGCCCGACGGTGAGCGTACTCTCGTCACTTTTCTCGGAGCGGCGCTGGAGTTCTCCGCGGCAGAGGTGACACCCGCACTTTTCGATGGTTACGACTGTCTGTATCTGGAGGGATACCTTGTGCAGAACCACGAGCTTATCTCGGCGGCGGTGCGGGTGGCCCGCGAATGCGGTCTGAAGGTGGCGATCGACCTTGCGAGTTTCAACATAGTGGAGGAGAACCGCGAGTTCCTGTTGGGGTTGGTTCGAGACCAGGTGGACATACTGTTTGCAAACGAGGCCGAGGCCGCAGCCTTTACCGGCGAGCAGGAGCCTCTCAACGCACTGCAAGCCATCAGCGAGATGACCGAACTAGCGATAGTGAAGACCGGCATGAGCGGCGCGCTTATAAAGAACGGCTCGGAAGTGGTGCATGTAGGCATCATGAAGGCGGCGCGGAGGGTAGACACTACCGGCGCGGGAGACTTCTATGCCGCAGGTTTTTTGTATGGCCTGTGCGAGGGTTTGACTTTGCGGCAGTGCGGTACGATCGGCGCCATTACTGCCGGAAAGGTCATAGAGGTGGTCGGCACGACCTTCGGTGAGGAGGAGTGGGCCGACATTGCACGGCTTGTGCGGAGGGTCAAAACCGAGAAATATCTTTTTTGAGGGTAATGGTCTAATAAAAAACGGAAGTCGATGACTTCCGTTTTTTATCGCGAGGGTTCTACTCTACCGGATCTCGACCACGTAGGGCATTCGGGCCTGGATGCCGCCTTCGTCCATCATGCCGCGCAGATATTGGTAGTGGCTGAAGGCCGCGCCCAGTTCTTCGCGCAGCGCCCAGGTGCGGATAGAGACCGACAGGCTGCTGAACAGCGCGTCGAAGGGTGATTCCTCGCCCTTCACCTCCCAGATGCGGAAATCGTCGGAAACACCCACTCTTTCGGCCGCCAGCGACAGTGCGTCCACGAGGCCACCGTAGCCGTCTATCAGACCTATCTCCAAAGCGTCGGCACCTGCCCACACTCTGCCCTGGCCGATCTCGTCGACGGCCTCGGTAGTCATGTTGCGTCCGTCGGCGACGTGGCCGATGAATGTCGAGTATACTTCCTCAACAGACTTCTGTACGTATGCCAGCTCAGCCGACGAGGGCGACCGGAATGCCGATCCCATGTCGGCGTAACGGCCTGTGTTGACAACGTCGGTCGTGACGCCCAGCTTATCTTTCAGCGCACCCCCGAAGTTGTAGAACAGACCGAATACACCTATCGAACCCGTCAGCGTAGAGCGGTCGGCGTAGATCGCGTCGGCCGGAGCCGCGATATAGTAGCCTCCCGAGGCGGCCATCGCTCCCATCGACACGATGAGCGGTTTTTCGGCCTTCAGCAGTTCAAGTTCCCTCCACATAACTTCGGAGGCGAGGGCGCTGCCCCCGGGCGAGTTGATCCTCAGCACCACCGCCACGGTGTTCTTGTCGTCGCGTGCCTTTCTGATCTTTTCGACCATCGACTCGCTGCCAACCTCGCCCTGCGATCCGGAGCCCGAAACGATCGAACCTTCGGCATATATCACCGCGATTTTGTTCTTCGACGACAGGTTCACATCCGATACCTGCGTCACGTAGTCGCTGAGCGATACTATTTCGGGCTCTTCGTCTCCGACCATGCCCGACAGTTCGCCTATCTTGTCCATCACCTGGTCTTCGTACCAAAGATCGTCGATCAGCCCCTTCTCAACCGCAGCCGCGGGCGAGTCGATCGTGAGATCGTCGGCCCACGACTGAAGGTCGGTTGCCGAAATACCGCGCGACTCCGCAACCTGCTCCACGACCATGCCCCACAGCGAGCCAGTCATCTTCTCGTACTGGAGCCGATTCTCGGGACTCATCCGGTCAGTAATGAGGGGTTCCACTGCGCTCTTGAACGAACCGTGTCGCACAACTACCGGTTCGATACCCAACTTGTCCAACAGCCCCTTGTAGAACATTACCATTGAGGAGAGGCCCGTCCACTCCATGCCCCCCGCCGGATTGGTGTAAACCTCATCGGCCACCGACGCGAACCAATAGGCCAACTGGCTGTATGCCTCTTCATACGCCACCACGAACTTGCCGCTCTCTTTGAACTTCTCCAACTCCGCACGAATCTCCTCCAGCGATGCCAGCGACACGTTCACCCCTTCGTCGAAATTCATGTATATACCCTCGATACGGTCGTCGGAAGCGGCGGCCTGGATAGCCTGAATGGTTTTAAGCAACGTCACACGCGGCACGACCGTCATTCGCTGAAAATCGAAGCCCTCCAAAGGCGATGCCGAAGGTGAGTCGGACACCGCGCCCAAATTGAGTTTCAACACCGATCCATGCGAAACGACCACCGCGGGCGACGACCCGAATGTCGCGACCATGCCAACCACGATCATCGTCCACAACATGATAACCAACCCAAATCCAACCACGACCGCCAACAGCGATGCCAAAAATGTTTTCCAGAAATTCATATCTATGACTTTTTAGTTTGTATTTTGCAGAGTAGCGCGCCGTTTTGTAAAAATCAGCGCAGTGTGCAGTGTAGCGACAAAGGTATGCTATTTTTTGTAATTTTGTGGCTTATAAGTGATTTGAGATGAGAAAAAAAGAGATTGCTTTGGAGGTTTTGGACAGGGTTTTGCATCCGGAAGGTGGTGTAGGTTTGGTTTCCGGCGGGTTTGTGGAAGGGGTCGAGGTTTCGGGAGACAGGATAGAGGTGGTGGTGAAGTTTCGGCGGGCCCGTGATCCTTTTGCGGCTTCTTTGCGACGGCAGGCCGAGGTAGCTTTGACGGAGGCATTTCCGGGAATGGAGGTTTCGGTCGGGGTTTCTTCGGCGGAGGCGGCTCCGAAAATCGAGCCTTCGAGGCGGCTGGCCGGCATCGAGCGCGTTATTGTCGTGGCGAGCGGCAAGGGGGGTGTCGGGAAGAGCACCGTGGCGGCTAATTTGGCTGTCGAGTTGGTTTCGCAGGGGTACAGGGTCGGAGTTTTGGATGCCGACATATATGGCCCTTCGCAGCCCTCTTTGTTCGGGGTCGAGGGTTATATGCCTGTGGCGGAGGGTGGTGAGGGATCCGAAATGATCGTTCCGGCAGAGAGTGGGGGTGTTAAAATAATGTCGATAGGTTTCTTCATATCGCCCGACGACGCTTTGGTTTGGCGTGGGCCTATGGCTGTCAACGCTTTGCGTCAGTTGATCCGTCAGACGGCATGGGGCGGGTTGGATTATCTGCTCATTGACCTGCCTCCCGGAACCGGCGATGTACACCTTTCGGTGGTTCATGAGTTGGAGATCGACGGCGCGATTATTGTGTCTACGCCGGGTGGTCTGGCGGTGGCCGATGTGAGGCGCGGGGTGGAGATGTTCCGCTCGGAGGGTATAGGGGTTCCGGTGTTGGGGCTGGTGGAGAACATGGCCTGGTTTACACCGGCTGAACTGCCTGATAATCGGTACTATATCTTCGGCAAAGGGGGTGGACGCCGTTTTGCCGACGGGGCCGGGATAGAATTTCTGGGCGAGATTCCGATGGTGTTGTCGGATTCGGAAAGTGGTGAACGGATGGTGCAGGCCGATGGCGTTCGTCCCGAAGTCAAAGGGTATTACGAAGCAATCGGGCGACGGGTTGTCGATAAGGTTGCGGGAAAGTGTTGAGAAGGTGTGAGGGAGGTGTTGGAAAGTTTTGAGAGATCGGCGGGGGTGGTTTTTTGTTAAAAAGTTTCATTAGAAAACCGACAAAAAACGACAAGAATTGTTGATTGGCATGTGGGTGTTGATATGTTGAAACCGATTTTAAACAATGTTGAGAACCGATGAAACCGCAAAGTAAGATGCCTTCCCGTTCTGTCAACCCCTGGAGAGTAAAAAATGATAACTATTTTTGCGGAGGCGAACGTGTGGGTTACTGACAATATCAACGTCCTTTATTGTTATTGTTTCCTAAATATATATTTAAATAAAAAATAAAAAAATGAACATTGCTGATAAGATTGCCGAGTTGAAACGACGAAAAAACGCCGTTATCCTTGCGCACTACTACACCAGACCCGAAGTGCAGGAGGTGGCCGACTTTACAGGAGACTCCCTGGCCCTGTCGCAACAGGCCGCAGCTACCAAGGCAGATATAATAGTGTTCGCCGGAGTTTACTTTATGGCCGAGACGGCGAAAATTCTATCGCCGCGGAAAAAGGTGCTTATCCCCGATCCCGAGGCTGGATGCTCACTCGCTGCGTCGTGTCCCACCGTGGAATTTGCTGCGTTTAGGGCAAAACATCCGGAGGCAACGGTTGTCAGCTATGTCAATACAACGGCGGAAATAAAGGCTCTGACCGATATTTGCTGCACATCGACCAACGCCCTCGATGTAATAAAGTCAATACCCGAGAATCAACCCATAATATTTGCTCCCGACCGGAACCTCGGTGCATACCTGCAAAAGCAGACCGGGAGAGAGAATATGATATTGTGGAATGGAGCATGCCATGTCCACGAAGAATTTTCGCTCGAAGGTATCATGGCTCTGAAAAAGCAATATCCCGATGCACCGATTCTCGCACATCCGGAATGCAAGGAGCCTGTATTGATGGTGGCGGATTTTGTCGGTTCGACCTCGGCGATCCTGAAAGAGGCGGGGCGAAACCCGGCAAAAACGTTTATCGTGGTTACAGAACCTGGAATACTTCATGAAATGAAGAAAGACTATCCGGATAAAACATTTATTCCCGCCCCGCCACTCGACTCGACTTGCGCCTGCAACGACTGCGCGTATATGAAACTCGTGACCCTCGATAAGATTCTCAAAACTCTCGAAACGGAGTCACCCGAAGTGACGGTTCCGGAGAGCATACGCGCCGCGGCTGAAAAATCGATTCGGAATATGCTCAGCCTTAACTGTTAAATGACTATATTTGCGGGATACTATGCGTGGAATTCGTGGTGTTGAGTGTCAAACCAATTAATGATTAGAGATATGAAAAAGCTGTTGGTGGCCATTGCCGCCGTGTTGTTTGCGATGCCTGCGTGGGCCGATGAGGGGATGTGGTTGTTGCCATATTTGAATAGGTTGAATATCAGAGATATGCGCGCCTTGGGGCTGAAACTCAAGGCCGAGGATATTTATAGTGTGAACAGTAATTCTCTCAAGGATGCAATAGTGATATTCGGTGGTGGATGTACCGGAGAGGTAGTATCGGCCGAAGGGTTGCTGTTGACGAACCACCACTGTGGATACGGTCAGATACAGGCGCTGAGCACCGTGGAGAGAGATTTCCTGAAGAATGGGTTCTGGGCGATGTCGCGCACAGAGGAGATACCTGCGCCGGGACTGTCGGTGACGTTTATCCGCAGGATGGAAGATGTAACCGATATGGTTTTGGGTGCGGCCGCGAATATGGGTAATGGAGAGGAGCGCGACGGTATCATCGAGGCGAATCAGCGAACCGTGGGAGATGAGTTCAAGGCGCGTTTTCCCGACTGGGCTGTGGAGATACGGCCATTTATGGGTGGTAATCAATACTTTGCGATAATGACAGAACGGTTTACCGATGTTCGTTTGGTGGGCACACCGCCCAACTCGATGGGTAAGTTCGGAGGTGACACCGACAATTGGATGTGGCCGCGTCATACAGACGATTTCTCGATGTTTCGCATCTATGCCGGGCCAGATAATAGGCCGGCCGATTACTCGCCGGAAAACAGGCCCTATGCGGCTCCTGTGCATCTTAAGATTTCGTTGAGGGGAGTAAGGGAGAATGACTTTGCGATGATCATGGGATTTCCGGGTACCACCGATCGTTATATGACTACCTATGAGATGAAACATCTGATGGATGTGGAGAATGCAAACCGCATTTTTGTACGTGGCGAAAGGCTTGGTATCATTATGGAGGATATGTTGGCCGACAACGAGGTGAGGTTGAAGTACGCGGCGAAATACGCCTCGTCGTCGAACTATTGGAAGAACTCGATTGGAAAGAATAAAGCATTGATAGACAATAATATACCTGCTCAGAAGGCGGCTCTTGAAGCTCGATTCCAGGCTTGGGCCGATGCCGTTGATTCGCCGGAACAGTACCGCTTGGCGCTGCCAAGGATAAGGGAATCGGTGGAGGCTACATCACAAAATGAGGGAGTTTTCCAGTTTCTTCAGGAGGCCTTGTGGAGCGGTGTGGAGATAGTGCAACTGGCTCAAAGAGTGATGCAGACTATGTATGTGGCCGATGGTAAGGTGACAAACAGGGATGAAGTGATGGAGGCGGTGTCGAATTTCTACAAAAACTATAATGAACCGACCGATCGACGAGTGGCAAAACGCATGCTCGCCATTGTGAACGAACGTGTTCCGGCAGCCGATCTGCCGTCGTTCTTTGAGCAGATTAATCCTGTAAATCAGAGTAATATAGATGCTTGGGTGGATCAACTCTACGACAATTCGATATTTGTAACCCCGGAGCGACTTGCCTCGGCGCTCGATAACTATGATGCAGAGAGGTTTGAAAACGATCCGGCGGCGATACTTGCCGGTTCTGTGCGTTCGAAACTTATTGCCATGTCCACAGATCTTACACCAAAGGTCGAGGAACGAGCCGACTGGCACAGGGTTTACATTAAGGGCCTGACGCTGATGAATCCAGGAGATAAATATTATCCCGATGCCAATTTTTCGATGCGCCTTACCTATGGTACGGTACTTCCATACGATCCACGCGACGGTGTGACATATAAATACTACACAACGCTGAAGGGTGTGATCGAAAAGGAAAACCCGGCTAACCCGCTCGAGTTTACTGTCGAGGATAAAATTAAAACTGCCTATGCCGCGGCCGATTATGGCCGATATGGACAGAACGGCGAACTGAGGCTGAATTTTTTGACAAACAACGATATTACAGGTGGCAACAGCGGCTCGCCAGTGCTTAACGCCAGGGGTGAACTCATAGGTCTCGCTTTCGACGGCAACTGGGAGGCGATGAGCGGCGACGTGATGTTTGAGCCACAGTTGCAGCGCTGTATTAATGTCGACATACGATATGTGCTGTGGACGATCGACCGGTTCGCCGGCGCCGGACACCTGCTAAATGAAATGACCATAATCCAATAGATGGAAACTAACACAAAACCGATTGAGGGGGCGGAGCGCTCCCTCAATTTTATCGAAGAGATCATCGAGAAGCACCTCGCCGATGGAGGCGGAGCTATCCAGACACGTTTTCCGCCGGAGCCTAACGGCTATCTGCACATTGGCCATGCAAAAAGTATTTGCCTAAATTTCGGGTTGGCTGCGCGGTATGGCGGAAAGTGCAATCTACGGTTCGACGACACCAACCCAGTCAAAGAGGATGTGGAGTATGTCGACTCGATTAAGGACGATATTAAGTGGCTTGGTTTCGACTGGGCGCTGGAGCGTTATGCGTCCGATTATTTCGAGCAACTCTACGATTGGGCCGTGCAACTGATCCGCACCGGGAAAGCTTATGTCGACGATCAGACGCAGGAACAGATACGTGCAACACGTGGTACTATTACCCAAGCCGGTATCGATAGTCCCTGGCGTGGGCGTAGTGTAGAGGAGAATCTCGATCTGTTCGCGCGTATGAGGGCCGGAGAGTTTCCCGACGGAGCGAAGGTTTTGCGTGCACGGATCGATATGGGCCATTCGAACATGCTGTTCCGTGACCCGATACTTTATCGTATTCTTCATACGTCGCATCATCGTACCGGAGATGCTTGGTGCATCTATCCGATGTATGACTATGCTCATGGGCAGAGCGACTCCATTGAGCGGATCACTCATTCCATCTGCACGTTGGAGTTTGCTGTTCATCGTCCGCTTTACGACTGGTTTATTCAGGAGTTAGGTATTTTCCCCTCGCATCAGTATGAATTTGCGCGGCTGAACCTCACTTACACGATAATGAGTAAGCGCAAGCTGTTGCAGTTGGTACAGGAGGGTGTGGTGAATGGTTGGGACGACCCGCGCATGCCGACTATTTCGGGTATGCGCCGTCGTGGATACACTCCGGCCTCGATTCGTGCTTTTGCCGAACGTGTGGGAGTTGCAAAGCGTGATAATGTGATCGACCTCGGCCTGTTGGAGTTCTCTGTGCGTGAAGACCTCAATCGCGTCGCCCAACGGCGCATGGCTGTCGTTAATCCACTCAAAGTTGTCATCATAAATTTTGAAAATGTTCCACGTGGAACAGGGTTTTTTGAGAATTCCGCATTCGACGGACGGACAGAGATGATAAGGTGTGTGAACAATCCGGAGGACGAAAATGCCGGTACGCGCGAAGTACCACTTTCACGTGAGATTTACATCGAGCGAACCGACTTTATGGAGGAACCACCTAAAGGATTCCATAGGCTGAAACCAGGTGGAGAAGTCAGACTGAGATATGCCTACCTCATAAAATGCGAGGAGGTGATAAAAAACGAAGCGGGTGAAATTACCGAACTAAGATGTACCTATGACCCGGAATCGGCTGGTGGAAACTCCTCCGACGGAAGGCGTGTTAAAGGTGTTATCCACTGGGTGTCGATACCGCATGCCGTGAAAGGAGAAGCTCGCCTCTACTCTACCCTATTCAATAAAGAGAATCCTGAAGAGTGCGAAGAAGGAGAAACTTTCCTCTCACACATAAACCCCGAATCACTTACCATGTCAGAAATCTTTATGGAACCTGCTCTTTCCGAAGCAGCGGTTGGGGAGAAATTTCAATTCGAAAGGATTGGGTATTTTTCAAAAGATTCTGACTCGACTTCGGAAAGGCCGATATTCAATCGAACGGTTACATTGAAGGATTCTTGGGCTAAGCAGCAAAAGTAGGATGTCTACTTATCCATAATGGTGGGTATTATTGTGGTTATGAGCTGTTGATCTGGTAAAAACAGCTATTGCGGCTTGGGATTAAGAGATTATGAGTAGTTTGATGAAACTCGGTTTCATCAAACTATTTTTTTGCGAAATCGGGTTGGGTTGTTATGGAGCTTTTAGAAGCATAGCTCGCTATTCCCGGAGGGAATCCATATCGGTGGTGGAAATAGACCGTCCCGGAAACCCTGATGAGTAGCCACGCTTGGAGGTGCATTGATTTGCCCGTCGTCCGACGTAAACGGGTGTGCACTTGCGGCGGACGCCGGGAATGTCTGCACACCGCCGATCCTCATCTTCGTCCGCGACCTCGTCGCAAACCATATTTCTACCGATATGGATTCCCTCCGGGAATCGTGGGGTTTCACCCCGAAAAATCTCCACAAAAATTCGTGGCCTCCACCCTATTTTTGCATTGATCCTGTGAAAAAGGGCGGATGTTCCACGTGGAACATTGTTGGATTTTCCGGGGATTAATGCATGTGCTTGCGGGTGTGATCCTTTCTGAGTGGTTATCGTCCGAAATAGACTAATAAAACATTAATGTCTGCCGGTGAGACGCCGGGAATGCGGGAGGCTTGCCCGATCGTGGTGGGACGAATGCGGGAGAGCTTCTGGCGAGCCTCCATTGTGAGGGATTTGAGCGAGGTGAAATCGAATCCGCCGGGTATGGGGAGTTCTTCGAGGCGTTGGAGCTTTTGGGCGATCAGCTTTTCGCGCTCGATGTAGCCGCGATATTTGATCTCAATTTCGACCTGTTCGATCTCTTCGGCGGCAATTTGGTTTGAAGAAATGAACTCCCGGAGCGGCGGAAGGTGTTCGGCGACCTCCGAAAGTGAAATTTCGCCTCTCGAAACGATGAAACTGAGCTTGCGACCCTGGGTCAGAGGGGCGGAATTACGCGAAAATAAATAGTCGCGTAGATCGTCCGGAGCGATGCTCAGTGCGTGGACGAATGAACGAAGCGATTCTACGTTCGATTTTTTTTGCTCGAAAACATGCCATCTGGAGTCGTCGACGAGGCCTATTTCGCGACCACGCGGGGTAAGTCTCAGGTCGGCGTTGTCTTGCCGGAGCAAAATGCGATACTCAGCCCGCGAAGTGAACATGCGGTACGGTTCGTCGACGCCTTTGGTAACGAGGTCGTCGACCAACACGCCGATGTAGGCTTCGTCGCGCCGCAGTACGAACGGCTCGCGCCCGGAGAGCCACAGATTGGCGTTGATCCCGGCGATAAGTCCCTGAGCAGCAGCTTCTTCATAGCCGGTGGTGCCGTTGATCTGACCGGCGAACCAGAGTCCGGCGACGAGTTTAGTCTGGAGCGTGTGGTGCAGTTGTGTTGGCGGAAAGTAGTCGTACTCTATGGCGTATCCGGGCCGGAGCAGATGTACTTGTTCGAGTCCCTCTATGCCTCGCAGTGCGGCTCGCTGTACCTGCCACGGAAGCGATGATGAGAATCCGTTGAGATAGTATTCGTTGGTTGTAACTCCCTCGGGTTCAAGGAATAACTGATGTGAATCCTTGTCGGCGAAGGTGCGCAGCTTATCCTCGATGCTGGGGCAGTACCGGGGGCCTACGCCGCGGATGGTGCCGTTGAACAGCGGCGAGTCGGCGAAACCACCACGCAGAGTTTCGTGCACTTCGACAGAGGTGTTGGCGATCCAGCAGGGGAGTTGATTGGCAAGTGCAACTGGTTGGGTTTCAGGTGAAAACGAAAATTTAGACGGGTTTTCATCACCTTCCTGGGGCGAGAGCCGGTCGAAGTCTATTGTTCGTCCGTCGAGCCGTGCTGGTGTGCCGGTCTTCATGCGGCCGGCTTCGAAACCGATGGCTACAAGCTTATCCGTCAGTCCTTTGGAGGCGCCCTCGCCTATTCTGCCGCCTTCTATTTGTGCCCGTCCGACGTGGATCAGGCCGCTGAGGAAAGTTCCTGTGGTGAGCACCACTGCCCGGGCGTGGAATTCGACACCCAGTGCGGTGCGGATGCCGCTTATGCGGAGGCTGTTGCCAGCACCTTCTGTCGACAGATCGACCACGCTGTCCTGCCACAGGAAAAGGCCGGGGGTGTTTTCGAGCACGCGGCGCCACAGGGCCGAAAAACGGCTTTTGTCGCACTGCGCGCGCGGGCTCCACATGGCGGCACCTTTCGACCGGCCGAGCATTCGGAACTGAATGGTGCTGCGGTCGGTGACTATGCCCATTTGCCCGCCGAGTGCATCTATCTCTCTGACTATTTGGCCTTTTGCGACGCCTCCCACGGCGGGATTGCACGACATGGCGGCGGTTTTTTCGAGGTCCATCGTCACCAACAGCACTCGCGAACCGAGCCTTGCAGCGGCTACCGCGGCCTCGCATCCGGCGTGTCCGGCGCCCACCACTATTATATCGTATTCGAGTTCCATATCGAGAGGGTGGTCGTGGGGTTCGGGGTTAAAGCGTGTCGATCAGCGCGGAGATTCTTTCGCCGATGTCGCGGCGTAAATCCTCTGATGGACAATGATTTACTATCTCGCCGGCGAACCCATGCATCTGCATGCGGCGCGCCTCGGACTCGGAAACACCGCGTTGGCGCATGTAGTAGACGGCCTCTTCGTCGAGCCTGCCTATGGTGGCGCCGTGGCTGCAACGCACGTCGTCGGCGTATATTTCGAGGCCGGGAGTGGTCAGAACGTGTGCGGTGTCGGACAGTTGCAGATTCTGGTTGCGTTGTGCGGCGTCGGTTCCCTGGGCGCCGGGCGCCACGTGCACCATGCCGGTGAATGAGCCGGTGGCACTGCCCGAGGCGATGCCTTTTATGAGCTGGCGGCTGGTGCATCCGGGGACTAAGTGGTTGACGGTTACGTTGATGTCGGCGCGTTCCGCTGCTTTACCATCCCCCGAGGCGATGTATAGGGCGTGGAGGTGAAACTCCGCGCCTTCACCCGTGAGGTCGACCGTGAGGGATAGCCGCGTCGATGTGTGGGGGTTTCCGACGGCCAACACAAAGGCCGTGGCGTGGAGCCGCGCCCCCGCCCCGAGCCCGATGTGCAGGTTTTGTTCTTTGCCAGCCTCGACAATTAGCGGTTCGGCGTGGTGTTCGCCCAGTGCGAATATTTGTTCGGCCCCTTTCATGCGCGGTTTATGAGCCAATCGTACCCTTCCGTTTCGAGTTTGAGGGCGAGTTCGCGGCCGCCCGATTCGATGATGCGGCCTTTGTAGAGCACGTGCACGAAGTCGGGCACGATGTAGTCCAACAGCCTCTGATAGTGGGTGATAAGCACTATTGCATTGCCGGGGCCGCGCAGACGCGACACACCGCTGCCCACCACCCTCAGGGCGTCGATGTCGAGACCGCTGTCGGTCTCGTCGAGCACGGCGAGACGCGGAGAGAGCATTGCCATTTGGAATATCTCGTTCTTTTTCTTTTCGCCGCCCGAGAAACCTTCGTTCACGGAGCGTGAGATCATTGCGGGGTCGAGCTCCACAAGGGCGGCTTTTTCGCGCACCGTGCGCAGGAATTCGGCGGCGGAAAGTGGCTCCAGCCCTTCATGCTTGCGTTTTTCGGCCACGGCGGCCTTCATGAACGAGGCCATCGACACGCCGGGAATCTCGACCGGGTATTGGAATCCGAGGAACAGCCCTGTGCGGGCCCTCTCCTCGATGCTCAGTGTGAGCAGGTCTTGCCCGTTGAAGGTCACGGAGCCGCCTGTTACCTCGTAGCGCGGGTTGCCTGCGAGCACGCTTGCGAGGGTACTTTTGCCCGAGCCGTTGGGGCCCATGATGGCGTGCACTTCGCCGTCGCCGACGCTAAGGTCGATGCCCCGGAGTACTTCGCGTCCTGCGACAGAGGCGTGTAAATCTTTTATATCAAGCATATATTTCATATCGTAATCGCTTAGCCTACCGATCCTTCGAGTGAGATGGCGAGCAGTTTTTGCGCTTCGACGGCAAACTCCATCGGCAGTTTGTTGAGCACCTCTTTGGCGTAGCCGTTGACTATCAGCCCCACGGCGTCTTCGGTGGAAAGTCCCCTTTGGCCGAGGTAGAAGAGCTGATCCTCGTTGATGCGCGATGTGGTGGCCTCGTGTTCCACCACGGCCGATGCGTTGTGGTTCTCCACCACGGGGAAGGTGTGGGCGCCGCACTTGTCGCCCACGAGCAACGAGTCGCATTGCGAGTAGTTGCGCGAGTCGGCGGCGTTTTTGCCCATGCGTACCAACCCGCGGTAGGAGTTCTGACTTTCGCCGGCCGAGATGCCTTTCGACACTATGCGCGAGCGTGTTCCGCGGCCCAGGTGGATCATCTTGGTGCCGGTGTCGGCCTGTTGCCGCCCGGCGGTCATAGCGACCGAGTAGAACTCACCTACCGATCCGTCGCCGGCCAATACGCAGCTCGGGTATTTCCATGTTATGGCCGATCCGGTCTCGACCTGTGTCCACGACAGTCGCGCCCGCTCGCCCTTGCATAATCCTCTCTTGGTCACGAAGTTGAACACACCTCCCCTACCCTCGCGGTCACCGGGGTACCAGTTCTGCACTGTGGAGTATTTCACCTCGGCGTCGCGCATTACCACGATCTCGACCACGGCGGCGTGTAACTGGTTTTCGTCGCGCTGCGGGGCCGTGCAGCCTTCGAGATAGCTAACGTAGCTCTCCTCGTCGGCGACGATCAGCGTGCGTTCGAACTGGCCCGTGCCGGCGGCGTTGATGCGGAAATATGTCGACAGCTCCATCGGTGAGTGCACCCCGCGCGGGATGTAGCAGAACGATCCGTCGGAGAAGACGGCGGCGTTGAGCGCGGCGTAGAAGTTGTCGGTGTGGGGCACCACGCTGCCGAGGTATTTACGTACCAACTCTGGGTAGTCACGTACCGCCTCGCTCATTGAGCAGAAGATGATGCCCTTCTCGGCAAGCGTCTCCTTGAAGGTGGTTTTTACCGACACCGAGTCCATCACGGCGTCGACCGCTACCCCGGACAGCATCATCTGCTCTTCGAGGGGGATTCCCAGTTTGTTGAACGTGGCCACGAGTTCGGGATCGACCTCGTCCATGCTTTCGTGTTTAGGCCCTGTGCGCGGTGCGGCGTAGTATATAATGTCTTGAAAATCAATCTCGGGGATCGTGAGGTGGGCCCATGTCGGGGGCTTCATCCCCAACCAGTGCCTGTATGCCTTCAGGCGGTATTCCAACAGCCACTCCGGCTCGCCTTTTTTGGCGGAGATGAGGCGCACGACATCCTCGCTGAGGCCGCGCGGAATAGTCTCTGTGTCGATCTCCGTCACGAACCCCCATTCGTACTCGCGCTCGGCCAATTCGCCTATTATCTTGTTGCTTTCGCTCATAATTATCTTACAAAGGTAGCGAAACCTTTGTAAAAACGGCAAAACGGGGATGAATAAAGTTAAGTGTT
>DBDQ01000083.1:42598-42795 GCA_002293665.1 Alistipes sp. UBA928
GTTTTCCGCTACTTATCCGTTGCCTTTTTGAGGTAGCGAACGGTAACGGCCAACGCCCTGAACGGCACTCACAAATCAAATTCACGACCTCAAAGAACGTCCGTTTTTCCGAAAATCTTCACGCGAAGATAACTCTTTTTTCCGAGCGAGCGGACAAAAGATGGCTTCGGGGTCGGAAATCGGAGTTTGTTTCCGGT
>DBDQ01000083.1:42829-43286 GCA_002293665.1 Alistipes sp. UBA928
CGCTATGAAACAGGAAGTAAAGGTATCGTTTTACCTCAAACGAAACGAAGAAAAAGAGGACGGCAGTTGCCCCGCCCCGAAACAAAAGTATATTCCCCGCGATGAGTTGAACCGGCTGATGACTACGCCGCTTTCCAATCCCGCCCACTACCTCATCCGCGACCTGTTCCTGTTTTCGTGCTACACAGGAATCAGTTACGGCGATATGCGCCGCCTGTCGGACGAACATATAGTCACCGCCCCGGACGGTAGCCAATGGATAGAGATGAAACGCAAGAAGACCGGGACTGACGTCCGTGTCCGGCTGATGGAGGTGCCCCTGCGAATCATCGAGAAGTACCGCCCGGAGCGAAAAGACAAGCTGATTCACGAGTTGGGCGACCTGTGTGGTATCGAGGGTCTTCACTACCATCAAAGCCGCCATAATTTCGGAACTCATATCACGCTCTCGATGGGC
>DBDQ01000083.1:43299-52785 GCA_002293665.1 Alistipes sp. UBA928
GATTTACGCCAAAGTGACCGACCGGAAGATTGAGGAGGACATGAGGGGTTTGCGGGCGCGGACGGCGGGTAAAACCGTATCTTTGCACGAGGACGCCGGGCTCCGCGCCGCCATATGCTTTCCGGGTGCGAAACCAACGAATAAT
Organism: Alistipes sp. UBA928; assembly: GCA_002293665.1. Taxonomy (GTDB): domain Bacteria; phylum Bacteroidota; class Bacteroidia; order Bacteroidales; family Rikenellaceae; genus UBA940. Next base: position 43,445 of record DBDQ01000083.1, read on the forward strand.
AAAACTCAAACAACCATAGTATTATGAGAACGACCCCCATCTCCATAGACAACGGGCAGGTTACAATCCATTCGGCGGGAACCGTCTGGATGAGCCAACACCAGCTCGCCGATATGTTCGGCGTGTTCGTGGCGGCCATCGGCGCAATGACGTAATCCATCTGTGCGATGGTGTGGATCAAACCTTTATTATTCATTGTTCCCGGCAGGTCGAAGAATATAAAATCGAAATCACCCTGCGACGCCAGATACTCGGCGTCGGTTATTGCATCCTGGGTGTTGCTCTCCATCACAGGCCATGCCTTTTTATTCAGTCGGGTGAACTGTTCGTAAGCCAGATTCCGGTAATAACCCTCCCCGGAAGCCATCTTAACGTCGCGATCCCGCAGACCCGCGATGCTGTGTTGCGGGTAGTCGCAATCGACGACCGCCACGTCGTAACCCTTAACGTAGTGGAGCCATGATGCCGCGATGACAGTCATCGTCGTTTTGCCGGCTCCGCCCTTTTGGGTGGAGAAAGCTACATACTTTGGTTTTGCCTTTCATTGTTTTAATCTTTAAATTGTTAATTACCAGGTTGTCCGCATCGTTTGACCGATACATTTTTGTTGATTTTTTGTTTACCGTGTTGGTGTCGTGTCGCTGTACGACAATACGACACCGGTGCATCATCCCACTAAAAATTCCAATTCACGGCTGTTGTATGTCATGCCGCAACAAGCCGTCGAAAACGCCCATCCACGGCGATTCCACCACAAAGGAACTCGAATATCCGATGGTTCATATTTGCATACGCGGCTATGGCCGCTTGTGGCACTCAACTGACCGCAAGGGGCAGTATGGTCTGTAATACAGCCGATTAATAACGCCGTAACTTTGCCCCGTGAACGATTTGGTGTGTAATGTCAGCCCGCCTTTTCCGCTTTACGACGGCTGGGTTTAACCATCTGTCCGAACGGGCAGATTTCATAACAAGGAACACCTCGTATTCCGGTTATGAGCAAGCTGTATTTTTTGCTGCACGGAACCCGTTTTGCTGCAAAAAATGCTTGCCCGCAAGGGGGTGAAAGCGCCTCCGAAGTCGTGCTTTGAACGGACGGCGGAGCGACATAACGGGTCGGAATTGAGGTGTCGTTTTCCAAAGTACGCTACCTGGTATGGTTCACATAGAAGGCCCCGAAAAACATTTTTTGCAACCATCGGCTATATTTAGTTTCTCGACAGGAGAAATATGTTAACTTCGCCACGTGAGTTTGATCCCATGAACGTGTGATTGTAAATAATGTGTGAGGGACAGAGGCTGGATATCAATTCGTTCGGTGTGTTCGTATGAAGTATGAAAAAATTGATTTTTTATTACCCTCAGAATATATGCGTGCACAATACGACAGGGCGGCACTGTTTGCCGCCATTCGCGACGGAGACCAAGCTGCGTTCGAGGTATACTATAACGAGAAAATCCTTTATTTGGTGTCCATTATCGGGAAAATGACCGGTGATCGGGATGAAGCATGGGACATAGCTCAAAACACGTTCGTCAAGTTATGGACAATGCGGCAACAATTAGACCCCATAAGGTCGTTGGACAGCCTGCTCGACCAGATGGGGATAAACGCCGCACACAACGCCTGGAAGAAACGGCAGGTGGTCGAACGGTATCGCGATGAGCAGAAGAAAACTCTGAACGGCGAAGAGCGCCCCGCCGACACCGATTTGATAACCCGTGAAGTGCAGCGCAAGATCGACGCTATCATCGACAACATGCCCACGCAACGACGCAGGGTGTATCTGCTGAGCCGGGAAGAGGGACTGACATATAAGGAAATCGCGCAACGAATGGGTATATCACCGGGTACGGTTCACAGGCACATGTCGATAGCTCTGGAGGAGTTGCGCGACATAATGTCGGTGCTTGTGTCTCTTGCGACTTTTCCGTTCGTGTAGCCGCCGGCCTCTTTCTGCAAAGCTGCATTTTTTTATTGCTGTAAATTAGGCCATTAGTGAAATTATTGAAAAATAATTCTGTTTCCATTGTACCTACCCCCCACCTTAAATTGTAAAATATACGTGTCGCGACAGAAAAGGCAGTGTGATTGGCCGTGACAACGTTAAATGCAGAGCCACAATAATACATACAGGATTGACCAACTGGTTGCACTGTTGCTGTCGGACAGGGAATTGACCGCAGAGCAGTGCACCGCGATGTTCGATTTGTTGGACGATCGGAGCAACCAAAAAGTGTTGGGAGATGCGCTCGACCGCTACTATGCGTCGCACCCGAGGCCGGCGTATCGAGTGACACCCGACCCAAGGCGCGTCGCCGAAGGCTGGCGAGAATTGGCCGAAATATTGGGTTTGGGTTCGGGTGCGGCAAAGGTCAGCAAACTCGGCAGGCCACGATTGAGAGCGATCTGGCTCAGGGTCGCCGCCGTTTTACTGCCCGTGGCGCTGGTCGTGGGAGTTTGGTTCGGATACGAGTCGTGGAACCTTGAGGCGAGAAACGACGCGCGCCTGGCCTCCCTTGCCGCGTTCACTCCCTCGCATAACATCGCTCCCCATGCCGACAGTGTGCGACGGGTCGAACTGCCCGACGGAACCGAGGTTACGCTCAACCGCAACGCGACACTCTCGTACGATGACGGGCGCGAGGTCAAACTAACCGGCGAAGCTTGGTTCAAGGTGGCCGAAAATCCCGATCAGCCGTTCGTAATACACTCCGAGCATATCACCGTGAAGGTGCTCGGCACAGAGTTCGATTTCAATACCTACAGCCGGGACGGTAAGTCGCGACTGTCGCTCTATGACGGGTCGGTGGAGTTGGAACACGCGGCCGGAACGCAACGCCTTGCGGCGGCGGGTAAAGAGTTTACCCTCGACACCACCACGGGGGCAGCCGTTGTCAGCGATTTCGACCCCACTCAAAGACCCGGATGGATCGAGGAGGCGGAGAACGTTTTCAATTTTATGACATTCGGCGAGATATTCGACCTGGTGGAGAAAGAATACGGCGTAGTGATCACGGGACGCGAGATTACAGACGTGAATAAACAACTGAACTTCGTGCTCGATAAGAGTATGTCCATCGGCGATGTGATGTCGATGTTGGAGTTTTCGCACGGGGAGTTCGGTTACGCTATAAATGGGAGGGGGATAGTTTTGCATCGGCGCGAATAGCCGACCGGCAAAAAAATTAGTGGGAGGAATCATTAATTTTTAAAGAGGGGAAAAAATTTGCAACGCGACGCAACCCGTCGTGTTGTGGGGGAGGTTTATTCTTTTGCGAAAAAAAATAGACGAATAATGAAGAATGTATTGAAGCACCGGATGTCAATCCGTTTGGCAGTCGTGTTGTGTGGTTGCCTGGTGTTGACTGTGACGACGGCATGGGCTCAGAGGGCGAGCATCTCACTGCCTGATAGCGAGATCACGCTTGGCGAGCTGTTCGCTCAAATTAAGCGCCAGACAGGGCAGACGGTGATTTTCTCACCCGAGAGCGCGACGCAGAGCAGGCGCGTGACACTGACCGCGACACGGGGTACGGTGGCTGAGATATTGGCAGCAACGCTTCCCGGCCAAGGGCTCGGTTGGAAGATGGTGGAGAACTACATCGTTATAGGCCCCGCCCGTCCTGTGGTTGAGGACAACCCAGCACCGAAACTTGCCCAAACCCCTATTCTGATCAACGCTGCCGAGTTAAAGACTTTTGTCGCCGAAGCGGAGCGCGCTCCCGATTCGGTCTATCTGCGCACTGTCGCACGCGGCCCGTTCGAGTTCAAAGCGGACAATAAGGTTTTTGCCCTGCCCGGGACTGTGGTCTCCTCCCACTCATCGCAAAGGCGCCTTTCAGGTTTTGCCATCAAGACCAACCTGCTGCACGGAGCCGTGGGCCTTGCCCCCAACATCTATGGCGAAGCTGGTCTGGGGCGTCGCACGACAATCGAAGCTGGCTTCGCCCGTAACGGCTGGAATCGTAACGGCACCGTCGGCGACAACCGAAAGATGATTCACGGCGGGGTGACGGGTGAGTTCCGCTACTGGATGTGCGAACGATTCGACGGCCACTTTTTCGGCGTGCACGCATTCTGGAGGTTCTACAACGTGGGCGGTCACAACGTACCGTTGGTAGCTTTCAAACGCGATTTTCGCTACGAGGGCACGGCGATCGGCGGCGGCGTCACCTATGGCTACGCGCTTGTGCTCGCTCCGCGTTGGAATCTCGAATTCAATCTCGGCGTGGGTTTGGCTCACATGGAGTACGAAAAATTCGGCTGCGACAAGTGCGATGACCGCGTTGACACAATCGATAAAACATATTTTCTCCCGACGCGTGCGGGAGTAACACTCTCTTTCGTAATACAATAAGAATATGAAAAATATATTCGTCGTACTTTTTCTGACGCTCCTTCCCGTTGCCGGGATGGCACAACGTGACGTGGCTGTCAGCGATCTGCGCATTGTGCAACAGCCCTCAGTGGTAGCCGTTGCCTTCTCCCTAAAAACGGGTACAGGTGCTGCTCGCACTGGCTCTACGCTCACTCTTAAGCCCGTTCTTGTAAATGGCGACCAGAGCCTGGTACTGACACCAGTGGTCGTGCGGGGCCGTCGTGCCGCCATACTCGCCCATCGCGGTGAGATCGCCGCAGGACGGGACGCATCCCAGGAAACCGTCTCGATCCGCAACGGCGAAAACATGGAATATCGCACCACCATACCATTCGAGGATTGGATGCCCGGCGCGAAACTCATCCTCAAGGGGGAGGGCGAGGGATGCGGCGTAACGTCCCAAACGCTGATCGGCACTCTGGCCGACAGCGTGATAGTGCCCGCCTCCGAGTTCACATCTACCCAAACCGTTGTGATACCCGGACGTATACTATCGACGGCCGACAAGCTCGTGCAGCACTTCCCGTTTCTTCATCCGGCCGGAGACAGCGCCCTCGACGCTCCGCCCTCGTCGCGAACTTCGCGTCAGGAGGGTGGTCTGACGATATTTTTCACCCAAGGCCAAGACAGCGTCGTGCCCGATTATCGCGAAAACTACCGCTCGTTGGTCGATCTGCTCTCGGTAATCGAGGAGATCCGCCGTTCCGCCGACAGCGAGATCGACCGCATCGACATCACGGGCTTCGCCTCGCCCGAGGGAGATCACGATGCGAACGTGCGACTGTCGGAACGACGTGCCGAGGCTATGCGCCGTGTGATAGCCCAAAACTCACCCGAACTCGCTACTCTTATCAGCGTCTATGCCGGCGGTGAAGATTGGGACGGACTCAGGGAACTTGTCTGCGCCTCGCAACTGCCGCGACGCGACGAGGTGTTGCGCGCCATCGATCGCAAGAACAAGGAGGAGTTGATGCGTCTGGAGGGCGGCGAAGTTTACCGCAGCATGGAGCGTACGCTATTCCCCGAACTGCGCGAGGCCACCTTCATCATAGTCTACTACAAAAACAAGCGATAATAGATACCCACTAATTTTAAATTTTTCTCAAAATGAAAGCAAACAAAATTTTTGCAATGGCGGCCTTTGCCGCAACGACAATCTTCGCTGTTTCGTGCGATAAATCGGGCGGCGGAGACGAGCCCGAGCCCAACGGCGCCGAAGGCCGGATGGGTCTGACCATCAGCTTTCCGCAGAGCGGCGACACAAGAGCGACCGACGGCAACGCATCGGCGCAGGACAACACGGTCAACTCGATCGACGTGTTCATCTTCGACGAGTTCGGCAGACCGGCACGTGGCAACGACACCCCGTTGGACGTTACTGCAGACTTCATTTATGACTCCGCAGCCAAAACGTATACGCTCAATGACGCCAGTTTTATCACGACGACCGTCGGTATGAAACATGTTTACGTCGGCATCAATCTTCCCTCCGGTCTGAACGACGTCGCTGGCGAAGTATCACTCAAAGACGCGTTCGCTAATTTCAATGCCACCGGCGGAGCGCCTCTGCTCTACAACAACACCGACGCTACCAAAGGGCCGGCCATGCTGAGTGCAAAATGTTCGATCAACGTCACCGAGGCGGGTCCCAACGTCGCGTCCGCAGCCGTGACGCGTATGGTGGCCAAGGTAACCGCAGTCAAGGGTGCAACTCTCACAAGTACGCCCACAGGACACGGATCGAACCCCGGATTTGCCGTCAACGTCGAAAAGTACACCGTGGGTAATGTTGCCAAGCGGGTTTACCCCCTCAAAAGGGTTAAAAACTCGCTGTTAATCACCCCGGGAGACAATGCCGACGACACGAAAGCCACAGCGTCGAAGAGTGCTCTGGTTAACGGCGTATCGACGAGCATCCACCCCGAACGGAACATAGACGCAAACGGAACCGGTGTCAGCGCAAGAAAATACCTCTATGTTCCCGAGCACTCCACATCGACGCAATATCTGCGCAACGAGGCGACGTACGCGTTGATTTACGCCACCTTTACATTCACCAACTACGCCGATGCCATGGGTACCAACATCACCCAAACCGCCGCCCCGACAACGTCCGCTGCAAATAAAACCATCTACGTGGTGAGAGGGAACGGCAGAGTCTATTTTTGCGAAACCGAGGCCGCCCGCAATGCGGTTCTGACGGCTCTGGGCATGGGTACAGGTGCATCGAACTACATGACCTACAAGTCCGACGCATCCGGTAAATTCCACACCTTCTATCACGTGTTCATCAACAAGGGCGACGGAACCTCGACCGACAGGTTGTCGGTGCACCGCAACAAGATCTACGACATACTCATCAACAACGTAGTGAGCATAGGTGTACCGGGTGAGGACGGTGGTTCCACTCCTCCGACCCAGCCGCAGGATCCGACTGAGCCGGTGTACGAAAAATCGGCAAATCTCGACGTGCACATCGACGTCGCCAAATGGGACTACGATCAAGCTCCCACCAGTCTCCAATAATCCCTGCTGCTGTTTCCACAGTTCCAGCCCCGTTGGCTCGGGGTTGGAGCACAATAAACGAAAAAACAACGATGAACACAAATCTCACAAAACTGACACTTATAGCGATACTGACCTTCGGTCTTGGCTCGTGCTACAAGGAGGATATGTCGGACTGCTCCGGAAACGTGCGCCTGACACTGCGTCTGGCCGACGATGTAATAACACGCTCCCTGGCAAGGCTCGGCGAGTTCGACATCACCGGAGCGCGGGTTTGGGCGTTCGACTCGTCGGGAGACTTGGTAAAATATAGATGCGTCGGCTCCTCACCCACAGAAGAGTATGAGATAGCCATGAACCTGCCGGCCGGCAACTACAACTTCGTGGTGTGGACGGGCGACGGCAGTGTGTATAAATACACCTCCGATGCCAGTCGGGCGGATGCGATGGAGCTCTACCTCGACCACGATGGCGATACTGTCACAGAAAACATTCCCGACCTGCTGTACGGCATGAAGAGCGGTTGCTCCGTTGTCGCGGGAGAGATCAACGATATAGAGGTCGTAATGCACCCCAACACCTACAACATCAACATCACGGCTACCGGTCTGACCGGTTCCGACGACACTTGGGAAGTGGCTGTCGCCGACAACAACTCCCACTATACTTTCGACGACCGGATAGTTTACGACACTGGCGAACTTCGTTACCTGCGTCAGGGGACGCTGACCGACGCAGCCGAGTTCAGGGCCTTCATCCGCACACTCACCCTTACCTCCGAGCGCCATCCACGCTTCACGCTGCGCAACGTCTCCACGGGCCGGATATTCTACGATGGGTCTCTTACCCGAACGATCGTCGACGCCTATGCCGCCAATGGTCGGACGGCCGATTTCGATCATGTTTACACTTACGACATCCGTCTGAAGTTCGGCGGTGGCGGGACTCCGGGGAACAATGGCGATCTGGCTGTGACCATCAGCGTCAACGGCTGGGAGCACGACCACGAGCCGACCGATCTTCAATAATATCACTCCGAAATTTATGAACAAGACACGATATCCGCAATACTTCCACACACTGGCTCTGGTTTCCTTACTGGGCTTGAGCGTGTTTACATCCTGCATGTCCGACAACCCCGACGGGCCGCGTGAAGGAGTGCCCGTTACCGTATCCATATCGGCCGGAGCCGAGGGCGCCACATCGTACAACGCACCCGCCACACGCACCGAAAACGCCGGTGACCCCGTTGACAGCACCATCGGCTCTGTGCGCGTACTCGGTTTTCGCGTCAGCGACGGGACGTTGGCTTTCAACAGCGTCATTGAAAATCCCGGTCGGCAGACATCCTCTTTCATCGGACTGACCGGTCGCTACACCCTCGTGTTTATCGCCAACGAGAACTCCGACCCCGTGCTGGCGGGCGAGCTCGACGCGTTGGATCCGGCGGCGGCCGATGTGTTCACACTCGAAGACTTGCGCGACAAGTCGTTCTCGGTCGAGGCTTTCGACGTTGCGAAAAACATTCCCATGGTCAAGATTGTGAATAACGCCTCGATAACCACGACGGGAGCCGCCGGAGATCCCGCCCCGGGCACCACCAATCTGGGTGATCCGCTTCGGGTCGAGATGGAGCGTCTGGGCGTGAGGTTCGACTTGGAGATGACCCTCTCGGCCGCTCAATTCGACTCGTGGTACAACGTGAGTGCACCCGCAAAGACCATCCATTTCGACGGTGTTCCCGACAGAGTCTATCTTACCCCGCGCGACAATACGGCAACTACCGTAACCCGCAGTGTGACTCTGGGCAGCATCGGTAATCCCGTCGCCGTGGATGGCAAAAAGAGCGTCACCGTCAATCGGGCTGTCATACTGCCAGAAAAGCACTTCACGCTCTCGACCGATGCCGCCAAGGGTGTGGACATACGCATCCTTGCCGGCCCCAACACGTGGAGCGGAAAGATAGCCGTCGCCCAGGGTGCGGGAAAGCGCTATTCGCTTCCGCGCAATAGCTATCTGCGCGTTGTAGCCACTTCGGGTAGGGATACGGTCGGCTTCAACGCCATCGACATACCCGACTGGAACGACGCGCCCATCGACGCGGCGGCCTCCGGAGCCCGTTTCAATGTCACGGTAGTCTCCGCATCCGGTGGTTCGGCGATGGCTAACCTTACCAGGGCGAGGGCTGGTGTGTCAGTCACCTTAGTCGCAGTACCCGAGCCGGGTAAACGGCTGTCGGGATGGGCGGTCACCTACACCGAAGCGAGACAGGAAAAGACAATTACGACGACCCCCATGACGGGGCAGCCGTCGATTGCCACGTTCACCATGCCGGCGGCCAATGTGCAGGTCACTCCTTCGTTTGGCGAGGCAACGGTCTACACGGTAACCGTCCATCCGCCGACCGACGCGGGCGGCACCGCCGTGGGCATCGGCTCGGCCTCGCCCCACCAG
>DBDQ01000053.1:0-18248 GCA_002293665.1 Alistipes sp. UBA928
CGGCCTCCGGGTTCCGCGAAATCAACGGTTCTGTCACGGTCTTGAACCAGTATGCATGCTCCTGGTCTTCCACACCGAACTCGGCTACTTCGGGTTGGGGCCTTAATTTAAACATCATCAATGCGGGAATCAGAAATGCTGATATCTCCTATGGCATTGCTGTCCGCTGCGTCCAAACCCCCGGAGTGCGGGTACCGCGCGGAGTGATCGGCTACATCCACAATCCCGGCGGCCCGCGCCACAACCAGCTCACCCTTGAGGGCGACAAGAGCTACTTCGCCACTGGCGAGGCCGAGCAAAACCGCTACACGGTCTATGCGGCCTACTTCAAATTCGGCTCGCTCGTACCCATCGACAGCTCAAACAACGGCGCGTTCTCCCCGGCCGACGTCATCAGAGCAATCTCGCCGAGCGATACCTATAATCAATCCATCGGCACGCTGTTAGCCGGCATAAGTTCCGCGACCACCGCGGCAGCTAAGTGGAGCAAGATAGTACCCATGACCGGGAACATTCCGAGCAACAGCTACAACGAAACAACGCTCACGGGCGACCCCTGCGCCTACTGGTTCGGCGAGAACTACCCCGACGCCCAGATCGACGGCGGCTACCAAGGCGGCCGCTGGCGAATGCCGACCGATGCGGAAAACATCTTTTTCGCGGGCGATATGGCGGCGTTTTCAATTCCTTCCAATAGCTCCGGATACCATGTCTATCCGGGAGAGGGTTATTATCTGTATAACGACGGCATCGGGACGCTTCCGGTCGGTACAGCACAAGGCGCCAGACTGCCTGCGGGCGGAGGTATTCGCGATATTAATACCAATGGCTCTTTCGGGTGGTTCGATGAGGTCAGTTACTGGTCGTCCACTTTTCTTGATCCGACTAATAGCGGGGCTTTAAAGTTGAAACTGTCAGCTACGATAGCGAGCGTTCATAACGTTGCTTCTGTCCATAATGGCAACGCTATCCGCTGCATCCAACCCTCTAAACCGCCGAAGGGAATACATTCCACGCCGGGTGTGATAGGCTACATTCTCGAAGGGCCGCGCGCGGGCGAGCTCACACTGCGCGGATCGTCGCACTATCGGGGCGACGCAAGGTTCGACACCCCTGCCAACAACGCCAAGTACGGCCCTATCGAGGACGTACCCGCCTACGTCGCCTACTTCAGGTGGGGCAGCCTCGTGGGTCTCAGCAGCGATCCGACCGACACCGGCACCTGGTCATTCGATGCGGGCGACATCATTGCGACTCCGTCCATGACCGACGGCTACATGGGCCTCGAAGCCCTGCAAGAACAGGTGAGGCACTCGGCAGGCCAGCCTGCTTACAACCAGGTTCCATACACGACCGGCGTTGCGGCAAACCAAAATTTCCCCTCCAACTCCACTACGTGGGCACAAGGCAAGGGCGACCCGTGCGAATACTACTTCGACCGTCCCGGGCACAAGTACAAAAACGGTGGTTGGCGCACGCCGACAAAAGCTGATAATATTGTATTTACCGACACCACCGCCGACCAAATCTCCGGTAGCGGTTGGTACACCTACACGCCTCCGGTGTCGGGCACGTGGTCGGTGTCGGATCCGGGTTACGGCACTTTCCCGAAGGGTTTGGCTAATGGTTTTACTCTGCCTAATGCCGGAGCGCGTGCAAACAACGGTTCTGTGTCCTATCAGGGGGATCGAGGTTACTATTGGTTAACTACTTATGGTAGTGTTGGTAGTAGCCCACAAGTGTCGGGTTTGTACTTTGATACCGTCAAATTGGGTGGTAGTAACACGAGTTTTGATATAACGCTACTTGCCGCAGCCGTGAGGTGCGATACGCCATAGAGATACCGCTCGCCCTGCTATACTCACCCGGTTCTTTGACATCCGTTCTCAAAGCCAAGTCGACACCGCGAGTGAATTAGGCGCGTTAGCACAATGGAATTTGCTATCGCGCCCGCGCCTTGGAACTATCAAAACCACCGCGCGAGTATTTTTTTTGTCGCTACGCGCAATAATGTTAGTCATATCCCGTTTAAGTAAAACAATGCCCAACTTTAATGCCCAACTTTAAATAGTTGATCATACGACAAGTTGAAATAAAAACCCGTGGTGTCGCTCATCTGATCGCAGGTGTGCTATTGCTGTTTGTGGTTTGCCTGACTCCGGGCCGCGCGGCCGCTTCAATGCCCGTTGCGATGCCCGACACGGTGAGATTGGCCCTGAAAACCAATCTGTTGTTCTATGCCGCCGGAGGGCTCAACGTGGGGGTGGAAGTGCCGGTGGGCCGTAAATTCTCCGCGTCGCTGACCGGAGTTCACACCTGGCTGCGCTGGGGCAAGGAGCGCGCCCTGCAAACCATACAGGGTGGGGTAGACGTGAAGTATTGGTTTGACCAACTGCCGGAAAGGCATCTCACGGGCTGGAACGCCGGCCTTTACGCAGTGTGGGGCGGCCCGTGGGATGTGCAGTGGAACAGAGGCTGGCAGGGCAACAGCTTTTTTTCGACAGGAGTGGTCGGTGGCTACTCCAGGCCGGTGAGCAGACGAATGAACATCGAACTCTCCGTTGCCGCGGGTTTGTTCCACACTCCCGAGGCGCGCCAATACGACCGGAGCAGAGGCGGAGGAATACTGATGTGGCACCAAACGCGCCGCAACGTGAGCCGCTTTTCGATCACCAAAGCCCAGATCAATCTGGTGTGGCTGATCGAAATGAGGATGAAGAAAAAATGAGGATAAAGTACACATATCTGTCTGTGATTTTGTTGCTGTTCGCCGTGGCCTGCACTCGGGTGCGCAACCTGCACGACACCACCGGCGCGCGTTTGGAGGTCGAGGGATCGTGGTCTAAATCGTTGGGCATCGACGATATGTACGACGCAACGGTGTTGCTGCACAAGGCCGACGGATCGCGTGGAAAAGAGTATCTATCACGTCCGAACGGCACCACTACCAGAGTGAAGAGGGGCGACTACGACGTGATGGTGTTCAACGGTGTCATGGTGTCGGAGGAGGAGACCAACCTCGACCACGTATTCTTCCGCGGCACCGACAGCCTGGGCTCTTTTGAGGCCTACGCGGCCCGGGGCAACCCGCTTCCGCGCCTCCCGAGGCACGATGACGAGTATATCGCCTCGAACGAAATGGAGCTCCTGACATTTGCCCACCACCGCGTCTACATCGACGCCGACGAGAATATTTACGTCAGATACGATAACGGTAAATATACCGGCACGGAGGCATCCGTAGCATTCCTTGCGGGCAGGGTGGAGAGTGTACCGCGGGCTGTGTCGTTCCGTTTTCAGGTTCTCATGAACGGCATTATCAATCCGGTGAGTGCGCGCAATGTGACAGGATCGTTGAGAGGATTCCTCGGATCGGCCTACATGCCCTACTCGGGCGAAAGGCCCCGTCCGGGTTTCCGGGCCACCCATCACCTGACCTTCACTCAGCCCAAAGGCACCCGCACCCGTGTGGATATGAATGGATCGGAGAGGGGAGAGCTCGTGTCGCAGACGTTCGTGACCTTCGGCCCGCCGCTCCCGCAGACTGAGGACGAGGTGAAAAAGTTGCCGCGGACAGGAGTATATTTCTTCGAACCGGTGTTTCTGCTAAGGGACGGAACGGAGTATGCGCCAGGAATCTACGACGTCACCGATCAGGTGAACCGCACCATCCGGCGGATGCTGGAACACCACGGCGACGGCGAGGATATTTCGCTCGATGAGAACATCTTCGAGATAGTGATCGACGACGTGGTGACGCTACCGATTGTCGAAGATGATGGCGGTAACGGCGGCGGCGGTGGCGGCGGTGTGAGCGTCGACCCGTGGGAGGATGACGAGGAGGTTATAGTATGGATACGATACTGAGAATAGACTAAAAAATCCTGACAATAAATAATTTAATTTAAACATCAAACTTAATTTCAAAACGAATGAAAAACGTTTTCAAGGGGTTAGCAGCAACATCCCTGCTGGCAATGCTGGCAACAAGCTGCGCACAAGAGATCGTCGAGACCAACGGCGACGAAGGGGTTTACATTGGCTATGGCATTGCTATGGGCAAGCATACCGCCGGTACACGTGTGGCAGAGATGAGTAACACATTGCTGCAGACTGCCGCAGCACTCGGCACGGGAACACCGATCTCGGTCACGGCCTACCCCACCGGTTCCACCACTCCCTTTGCTACTTATGGTCTGTCGTACGACACCTCTGGTGCCGGTCCATTCTCTACTGGCTGGACATTTAACAACAGCATTCCGGTGTTGCATCCCTCAGGTGGGCTCAACCACTTCGCCGTCTATCCCAATCAGACATTTCATTCTCCATCTTCGTCTGGCGGCAGTTCTGTAAAGTTCGACTACACTGTTCCCGCCGGTGGTGGCGTGGATCTTATCGCCGCTGGTCCGGCCAATACGACCAATGCGAACGCCACCTCTGCCAAGGCGACCCTGAACTTCAAACACGTGTTGTCGCAAATCAACTTTGCCATAAGAGGTTTGGATGGTTACGAGATTACGATCACGGCACCTAAAATTAAGAATGTCGCGAAATCCGGGACATATATGCTCGGTGGTGGTTCGAATAGTTGGACTCCCGATTATACTTCCGTTGACGAATACACCTATGCGGCAGGAGGTTTTGTTGGTGCCTACAACGCAACACCCACCTATTTGACTTCCGACGCTACGGCTCCGAGTGCAGGTAACACGAATGGCCTGATGCTTATGCCGCAAACGCATAATGTACCTACGGGTAACTCAAGTATGGTAAATCAGGTAAATACTGCTACTGATCCCTATTTCACTTTCGACTACGAGATTAAGGATGCTGCTTTCAGTGGTAGTAATGGTTTTGTTACAACAGGTACTGCAATTGTTCCTCTCGGCCACACCAGCTTGACGGCTACCTGGGAGCCGGGCAAACGCTACCTCTACATCATCACCTTCGAATCTCCGATCTTCCTCTCTTACACCGTGGATGTCGATAGTAACCCGTGGACGAATGGTTCTGACTCCGACGTGGACACAGACAGCAACAAAAACGGTAATGAAGTCGGAGAAACAACCGGTGAGAACGGTCACAACGGCAGTAACGATTTCTGATCGTAATACCTTTTCCTAATCAAACTACAGACCGGGCAGGCTTGACCGCCCGCCCGGTCACAAAATATGAAAACAAGAACCACACTACTCGCAACACTCCTCGCCCTCACCTTCGCATCGTGCGGCGAGATGACCGATACTCCCGACGGCGGCGACAAACCGATAACCATCGGTTTCACGGCCCACGAAACCCACGTCACCGACACCTCCACCCGCGGCGAGATCATCGGCAACACCGGCGATCTGCAAAGTCCGGGCTACGACGGATTCGACGCCTGGACGTACGTTCATACGGGCCCGTCATGGACTTCCATCGACTTGGCCTTCGGCAGCATCGGTGGGGGCGTCAAAGTCACATGGGACGGCTCCGGATGGAACTACGGCATCCCGATACTTTGGCCGACGGATGAAAACGTGACGAGTTTCGCCATCGCACCCCACGCCGCTTCCGCAGGAGGGTACACGGTGACGCACCGCGACGGCGACGTACCGTTGGTCGCCTACACCCTGCCGGTACCCGGAGCGGCCCAACACGACCTGCTGTTCGCCGAGACAAAGAGCTACACCCCCGCCACCGCGCCAAGCAACGGAGTTATTCCCAAGATTTTCCATCACGCCCTCTCGCAGTTATCATTCAAGGCATTCAAGATGAGCAGGCTCATGAACGTTTTCGTCACGGGAATCACACTGAGCGGAATTTACGATTCTGGCACGGCGCCGCTGACAGGTGAGAACATATCGTGGACGCCGACAGGTTCCCCCGCCGCATCTTATGGATTTACCGCCACCGGCGGCCTGACGGGTTCGGAAATAACCGCCACCGCCACCGACGCGCCACAGGGCCTTCTCTCCGCGGATGTCGGCACGCTGTTCATGTTGCCGCAGACGTTAGACGACACGGCACAAATAGTTGTGGAGTACACGATAGACGGCCAGCCCAAAAGCACGACGATGAGTCTCCACGACATCACCGCCGGACACGAATGGATCGCCGGAAAGCCCTACTCCATCACGATCGGTATCTACGAAACATTCACCGAGCCGTTCACTGAAACATATGAAGCCTGGCCGGTTCCCGCGAAAGGCTACTACTACATCGAGACGTGGGGTGGCAATGGTGGAGCTGGTAACGGAGGCGGACAATATCAACAGGCAGGCGCAGGAGGAACAGCTGTGCTGCAACCTGGATTGTTCTATTTCAATGGCGCAGAAAATCTATACATTCAAGTCGGAACGGCCGGTGTCGTCGGTAGCACAAATTCCGACATTACGGGAGGTGGCGGTGGAATCGGTGGTGTCGGACAGTGGTTTGGCAGTGGAGGTACTGGCGGCAGTGGAGGCGATGGAAGAGACCCATTAGTTGGATCGAATATCGGCGGTGGTGGTGGCGGTGGTGGCGGCGGTGCGGCTTCGGGAGTTCTTCTCGGCGGTACGACTACCGGTAACATCATAGTCGCTTCCGGTGGTGGCGGTGGTGGTGGCGGCAATGGAGACAACGATACCGGTGGCGATGGCGGGAACAGCGGTAGTTCTGGATACAACGCAACTCCGGGGCCAGGCGATGGTGGCGCGGGTGGCGGCACCGTTCAAGATCCCGATGGACCGAACAACACACACTTAGGCAGAAACGGCTCCTCTGGTGGCCCTGGTAATGCAACCAACACTCTTCTGTACAAATATAGAGGAGGCGGTGGCGGCGGTGCCGGTGGTGGCGGTTGGGACGGCATTTTCGGCGGCGGCCAGCACGGACACGGAGGTACTCCGAACAGCCGAGGGTCGAACTCCGGCGGTGGTGGCGCAGGTGGCGCAAGCTATACCGCTCCAAGCGGACAGTCCATTCCGGCCAACATAGCCGCTATCATTGATGATCTGAAAATCGACGGCTACCCAGGCACAGATGTGCGCTCCAACGGCCCCAACGGCTTCGTAAGGATCACATACCTCGGCCCGGCACTGCCCTGATCCGAGGCATTCAGACCCCTTTCCCCACTTGGTCCATTCTCAACTTTCCGTTCTCGGCAAAGCTGTAATTCCCGGAGCGGGAGACGATTATGTGGTCGATGACGACAATGTCGAACAGTGCTGCTGCGGCTGTCAGCGTCTCAGTGACCCAAATATCCTCGCGGCTCGGCGCCGCCACTCCCGAGGGATGGTTGTGTACCAAAATTAGCGACGGGGCAAGCAGTTCGACGGCCCGCTTGACTACCAACTTGTGGTCGACCACCGTCCCGGCAACACCCCCCTGGCTCAGCCGCGCGCGATCCAGCACCCTGCCGCCCTGTGTGAGATAGAGCGCCCAAAACTCCTCGTGGCCCAACTCGGCCAATGGGGCAAAAAGCCTCACCACGTCATCTTTCGAAGTCACCACGCTAACATCCATTGCTTTGCTCTCCGCAACACGGCGCGCGAACTCTCCCGCAGCGGCTATCTGCGCCGCCCTCACCGTTCCGCACCCCGCGGCCCGGCGAATACGCTGCACACCCGCCGAGGCAAGCTCCGCCAAACCCCCGGGAAACTCCGCCACGATCCGTTCTGCCAACTCCACCGCCGATAGTGTTTCGGTTCCCTCGCGAAAGATCACGGCCAATAATTCGGCGTCGGATAGCCTCTCAGGCCCCGCGACGATCAGTCGTTCACGTATCTCTTTGTCGGTTTTCATGGGTCAGAACTCAAATACAGGCCGATATAGGCACAAGTCATCGCCCCGCGGCCAAAATGCGCCTCAGTCACACCTCCTGCTTAGTCAGCGAGTCGATGTTTTCGAGGAGCCAGTCGCCGGCTTCGTCGGAGAGGACTTCCGAGACGGCCTGCGCGGCGTGTTGTTCGGCCTCTTTTTTTGTATCGCCCACCCCGTGACCCACGTCTATGCCGTCGATGATCACCACCGAGCGAAACAGCGGCCTCTGCGAGGTGTACTTCGGGTCGTGTCCGGTGGAGAAGTGCACCGACTGGCGGCTCTTTTGGCACCACTCTATCAGGCGGCTTTTCCAGTCGGTCTCCGAGACAACGAGGCTGTCGATGTCCAGGTGGCGGCGAAACAGGTTGCTGATCACCACACGGTTCGTACGGTCGTATCCCCGATCGAGATACATGGCACCGATCATCGCCTCGAGAGCGTCGCCGTTTATGTGTTTCTGCACCGCCGAACCGCCCGTGTGTCGTATGATGTGGCGGTCGAGGCCGAGGGCCTTTGCAAGTTCGTTGAGAGTGGATCGGCTGACTATCTTCGAGCGCAGGCGCGTTAGGCCCCCCTCGTCATCGTTGGGAAACTCGATAAACAGAAAATCGGAAACCACGGCCTCCAAGACCGCGTCGCCTAGAAATTCGAGCCGTTCGTTGTTGAGATGCGTGCCGTTGCCCAAGTCGATCGACGCCGACCGGTGCATGAGCGCCAGTTTGTATAACTCTATGTTGCGCGCCCTCACACCGAACATCTCCCGAACGAGGCGATAATACTCTTTATCCCGGCCGAACCGGCGCCGCAACAGTTGGATCATCACATTTTTTTGAAGATG
Organism: Alistipes sp. UBA928; assembly: GCA_002293665.1. Classification (GTDB taxonomy): domain Bacteria; phylum Bacteroidota; class Bacteroidia; order Bacteroidales; family Rikenellaceae; genus UBA940. Next base: position 8,621 of record DBDQ01000053.1, read on the forward strand.
ACCGACGAGTTGTGTCCCCCGAAACCGAACGTGTTACTCATCGCATAGCGCACTTCGCGGTGCTGCGCCTTGTTGGGCGTCAGGTTCAACCGCGGGTCTATGGCGGGATCGACATTGTCGAGGTTGATGGTCGGCGGCACGATCCCTTCGGTGAGGGCCATGATAACGGCCTGTGCCTCGACTGCTCCGGCAGCACCCAGCAGGTGGCCGGTCATCGACTTGGTCGACGATATGTTGAGGCGGTAGGCATCATCGCCGAACAGTTTCTGGATCGCCATCAACTCTGGCAGGTCGCCTGCCGGGGTCGATGTACCGTGAACGTTGATGTAGTCCACGTCGCCCGTCCCGATTCCGGCGTCCATCATGGCGTGCTTCATTGCGAGCATCGCGCCTTTGCCTTCGGGGTGGGGGGCGGCGTAGTGGTACGCATCGCCGCTGATGCCTCCGCCGACTATTTCGGCGTATATCCTGGCACCGCGCGCCTTGGCGTGTTCATACTCTTCGAGAATGATAGCCCCGGCTCCTTCGCCGATCACAAAACCGTCGCGGTCTTTATCGAAAGGACGCGAGGCAGCTTTGGGATCGTCGTTGCGTGTGGAGAGAGCCTGCATCGAGTTGAATCCGCCCACACCCGCCTCACACACGGCGGCCTCTGAGCCACCGGTGATTATGATGTCGGCAATGCCGCGGCGAATCCAGTTGAACGAGTCGATCATGGCGTGGTTCGACGAGGCGCATGCCGACACGGTGCAGTAGTTGGGCCCCATGAAACCATACTTCATCGAGATGTAGCCCGCGGCTATGTCGGGGATCATCATGGTGATAAAAAATGGACTCAATCGCGGCGTCCCGTCGCCCAGGGCGAGAGTTTTAATCTCCTCGAAGAGCGATTTAAGCCCTCCGATGCCCGATGCCCATATCACACCAGCCTTTTCAGGATCGACTTTTTCGACCTCCAGTCCCGAGTCCTCGATGGCCTGTGCGGCCGCCACGAGGGCAAATTGGGTGAACAGGTCGTAGCGGCGAACCTCTTTGCGATCGAAATATGCGGTGCTGTCATAATTTTTGACTTCGCACGCGAAACGCGTCTTGTATTTTTCGACGTCGAAACGGGTAATGGGTCCCGCTCCGCTGACCCCGTTTTGCAGATTTTTGAAGTACTCTGCCATCGAGTTCCCCAGCGGATTAAGCGTTCCCAGCCCTGTGACTACAACTCTCCTTTCGGCCATGTTCTTTATTCTCCCCTGTTTTTTTACGGTTTACTTGTGATCTTTCCTCTCCCGCACTTCCGTCAAAAATAGGAAGGATAGCAAAAAGAGGCCATGCTATAAAAAAGGGGCCCTACGTTACGCAGAGGTTTCCCTCTTTCATAACTCCGGCCCCCCTTTCAGTCGGCACACTTACTTCTTTTTTTCTTCGATGTATGAGATGGCGTCGCCTACGGTGGCGATCTTTTCGGCATCTTCATCGGGGATCTGAATGGAGAATTCTTTTTCGAACTCCATGATCAGTTCGACGGTGTCGAGAGAATCTGCGCCGAGATCATTGGTGAAACTTGCTGTGGGAACGATTTCTGCTGCGTCGACACAGAGTTTGTTCTTAATGATTTCGACTACTTTCGAAGATACGTCAGACATGATTGTTAAGTTTTTTAGTTAAATACTCGTTATGTAAATTTATTGTAATTTCGCGGGAAATTTGGGGCAAAGATAACGTTTTTTCAATTACTTTTGGCATGTGGTTGGTTTTTTTTGCCCAAGGGCTTGCCCTCGGGTTCTAAAACATTGATTTTACGACAGATGATAAAAATAGCGATACTGGCTTCGGGCGCCGGCTCCAATGCCCTTCGAATCATGGAGCACTTTGCGGAGAGCCCGCTTGCGCGGGTAGTTCTTCTTGGATCGGACAACCCCTCGGCGGGAGCGCTCGATCATGCCCGTCGGATGGGGGTTCCGACCGTGGTGTGGACTCGGGCTGATTTCGCCGGGGGCTCCGCTCCGCTGGCCGACCTGCGGGCCACAGGGGCCGACTATTTGGTGCTGGCAGGTTTTTTACGCCTCGTGCCTCTTAATGTAATAGAGGCATACCGCGACCGCATAGTCAACATCCACCCCGCTCTGCTGCCGGCATATGGAGGCAAAGGCATGTATGGCAATAGGGTTCACGAGGCTGTGATCGCAGCCGGTGAGAGCGAGAGCGGCATCACGATCCACCGCGTGAACGAACGCTACGACGACGGAGCTGTGATCGCACAGTTCCGTTGCCCCGTCCTCCCCGACGACACTCCCGCTACCCTCGCCACCCGCATACATACTCTTGAACACCGCCGCTTCCCCGAAACAATCGAAAAAGATATCAAAAACCTGAAAAAAATATGAGACTACTTCTGATCAGCAACTCCACAACCCCCGGCCAACCCTATTTACAATGGCCGCTCGAACACATTCGCAAGTTCCTCGGCGGATGCGCCGAATCAGTGGCCTTCGTGCCCTACGCCGCCGTGACCTTCTCTTACGACGAGTACGAAGCCCGCGTCCAAAAGTGTTTCGATGACCTCGGTATCGAAGTGCGATCCGTGCACCGCGTCCACGACCCCGCCCTCGCCATCCGCGAGGCCGAGGCAGTGGTGATCGGCGGAGGAAACACCTTCGCACTGCTTAAAAAGATGCAGGAGCAGGGCTTGGTTGACGCCGTGCGCATGGCAGTTGCGGAACTCGGCACCCCCTACATCGGTTGGAGCGCCGGGAGCAACGTTGCCTGCCCCACGATCCGCACCACCAACGACATGCCTATCGTCGAGCCCGGGTCATTTGCCGCGGCCGGCCTCGTACCGTTCCAGATCAATCCACACTACCTCGACGCACACCCCGACGGCCATGCCGGCGAGACGCGCGAACAACGCATCAAGGAGTTCGTAGCCGCAAACCCCGACACTTATGTCGCCGGTCTGCGCGAAAGTTGCCTCCTGCGAATCGAAGGTGAACGGCGCGAACTCGTCGGCTCACACCCCATGCGCATCTTCCGCCACGGCACCACCCCGCAGGAGGTCAATCCCGGCGAAAACATATCCCACCTGTGGGCGTAGCGCAAGCAATAGGAGCGGCGGGCGAAAAGGCGGCCGAAGAGTGGCTCGACCGCCAGGGTTTCACCGTCGTAGCGCGCAACTGGCGTAGCGGACGCTACGAGCTCGACATAGTGGCGCACCGCGGTGACACCATCCACTTCGTGGAGGTGAAGACACGCGACGCCGAATCGTGGGAGAGCCCCGAGGAGTCGCTCACCCCCGCCAAACAGCGCGCCTTCCGCTACGCTGTTCAGGCATGGCTCGCCTCGAATCCCACGCCTCTCGAGCCGCAGCTCGACCTGATCGCGATCGACACCACGCCCGGCGGCATACTCGACCTGCGCTACATTCCCGAAGCTGTTATATCCCGCTGGTAAGCCAAAAATCCCGAGGGCCTTTGACCCCCGGGATTCAATTCTGCGTAGCCGAACACGCCGCGGCCGTTGCCGCCTATTTCAGGCCGGGAAGCAGATGTTTCCACACAAGGGCGATCTCGCCCGGCATGTCATTGGTGTTCGAAGTGATCGCAATCACGGCGTCACGGTCTGGAATCACGAATATGAACTGACCTCTCGCACCGTCGGCGCGGTAAACTCCCGGCTGGGTGCAGCGCCACATCTGGAATCCGTAGCCCTGCGACCACTCGTCATCCGGAGCGCGATCCTCCTCATGGCCCGCCGGGCCCGACTCTATCCACGACTTCGACGCCTGGGCCACCCATCCCTCGGGCAGCACCCTCGTGCCGTTCCACATTCCGTCCTGAAGGAACAACTGGCCGAATTTCGCCATGTCCTCGGTCTTAATGTAGAGGCCCCATCCGCCGGTTATGATGCCGTCGGGGCTTTCGTCCCAGCGGTATCCCTCGATCGCGAGCGGAGCGAACAGGCGGCTTTGGAGATAGTCTGTAACTTTTTGTCCCGACACCTTCTGCACTATGGCTGAAAGCATGAACGTTGCCATCGAGTTATAGCGGAACGTTGCTCCGGGGGTATCGTCGACCGGGGCAGCCATGAAAGCGCCGATCCAGTCCTGCGATCCGCGCCGCGAAGGCTCTCTCTCCTGTCCGGTCGACATGGTGAGCAGATTTCGGATCGTCATCACGCCGAGATTGGGCGATTGCTCCTCGGAGACCCTCTCCGGAAAAAACGACACCACCTTGTCGTCGAGCGAGATGAGACCCTCGGCTAAGGCGAAACCTACGGCAGTAGCGGTAAAGCTCTTACTGACCGAGTTCATCACGTGTGGCGTTCCGGGGGCACCCTCACCCCACCACTGTTCGGCCACGACCTGGCCGTGCTGCAACACCATCACGCTGTGAACTTCGATGGAGTCGGCTGCTGCGGCTGCGGCAAAAGAGGCGAGAGCCGCGGGATCGAACGCGGCGGCTGGGTTTTCGGCACGCACGAGGCGTCCGTCGGCAGTTGTGTTCTGAGGAGCCGTGCCACACGAAACCGCAAAGAGCGCAGTGGCCAGCGAAAGGCAAAGTAGTCGTTTCATAATCATAGTAACTATTATTTGGTATACTCCAAAGATACGAAATTTTTTTGGAAGGCGGCTCTACCGTCGCATGATCGCGTCAAAAATCCCGTTGGCGTCGAATCCGCACTCGCGGTAGAGGTCGGCAGGGGTGCCGTGGGAGATGAACCGGTCGGGTACACCGAGGTGTTCCACACTCCCGGGATAGCCGTGGGCGGCAAAAAACTCCGACACCGCGCTGCCCACTCCACCGGTCACGACGCCATCCTCCACGGTTATAACGCGCGCGAAACTGCGCCCCACCTCGTGCAGCATATCCTCATCGAGCGGCTTGGCAAAGCGAAGATCGTAATGGGCAACCTCAACACCCTGCGCGGCGGCACGCTCGACGGCCTCGGCGGCGAAATTGCCCACAGGCCCGAAACTCAGCACCGCGACATCTTTCCCCTCTTTTAATTTTCGTCCGCGTCCAATTTCCATCTCCGAGAACTTCTGTCCCCGCCATTGCCTCCTGCCCGGAGTGGAACCCCGCGGATAGCGAATCACGAAGGGCACCCCGGCACGCGAGGCCGTATACATGAGCGAACGCATCTCCTCCTCATCCATCGGCGAAGAGATCACCACTCCCGGCACTGGCAGCAGTGCGGCTATGTCGAAAACTCCCTGATGCGTTGTGCCGTCCTCGCCCACGAGTCCCCCGCGGTCGATGCAAAGCACCACCCCGAGGCGCTCTATCGCCACGTCGTGTATGACATTGTCGTAGGCGCGCTGCAAGAACGACGAGTAGACCGTGCAAAACGGCACCATGCCCGCCGCGGCCAATCCGGCGGCGAAAGTGACGGCATGCCCCTCGGCAATCCCCACGTCGAAAGCGCGTGAGGGCATCTCCTCCATCATCAGGTTGAGCGACGAACCGGTCGGCATGGCGGGGGTGATTCCCACTATGCGTTCGTCGGCACGAGCCAACTCCACTAAGGTCTCGCCGAACACATCCTGCCAGCGCGCATCGCCGTTGCTTTTGGCACGCTGTCCCGTCTTGGGATCGAACGGGCCGGGGGCGTGCCACGTGGGCTGGTCGAGTTCGGCCGGGGTGTAGCCCTTGCCCTTCATGGTGACGGTATGCAGCAGCTTGGGGCCGCCTATGCGCTTCAGATCGCGCATCACCTTCACGAGTCCCACCACGTCGTGGCCGTCGACGGGGCCGAAATAGCGGAAACCTAAACTCTCGAACAGGTTGCTCTGTTGCAGCAACCCGTGTTTGAGCGCGTTGGAGGTCTTTTTAAGGGCGTTGTGGATGGACGATCCGGGCGGGAACATGTTCCACACCTTCATTTTGAACCGGTTGTACCGTTCGCTGGTGGTGATCCCCACCAGATAGTCGGCCAGCCCGCCGGTATTTTTGTCGATCGAGATTTTGTTGTCGTTGAGGATCACCAACAGGTCGCTCTTGGTGACGCCGGCGTTGTTGAGTCCCTCGAAGGCGAGGCCGCCGGTCATCGCACCGTCGCCTATCACCGCCACGACGTGTTCGCTGCGCCCGGCAAGACGGTTGGCGGTCGAGAAACCGAGCGCGGCCGAGATCGAGTTCGACGAGTGGCCGCCTATGAACGGATCGTATGGGCTCTCTTCCGGACGCGGGAAACCCGCTATTCCTCCCGTCTTGCGCAGCGTCGAGAAAGCGTCTCTGCGGCCGGTAATTATTTTGTGGGCGTAGGCTTGGTGACCCACGTCCCACACTATCTTGTCGTCGGGCGTGTCGAAAACGTAATGAAGTGCGACGGATAGTTCGATGGCCCCCAGCGACGAGGCCAAATGGCCCGGCGCACGGGCCACGCTCTCGATGATGAAACGCCTCACCTCGCCGCAGTAGACGGGAAGCTGGTCGAGACTCAGTCGTTTGAGGTCGGCCGGAGAATCTATCCTGTAAAGGTATTTGTAGTCGAGCTTCTCCATTTTTTGATGACACAAAGGTAACGATTTTCTCAACAAAAAGGAGGCCAGCTTTTACCTTCGGCCGCCACGGCCAGAATTAATTCAGATTTTATCGCTATTTTCGCACCAATGAAAATTCTCATCATAGAAGACAACCCCTCGCTGAGGGAGACGATGACCGAGTTCCTCGAACGCGAGCGTTACGTGGTTGAGAGCGCCGCCACCTACTCGGTAGCGGCCGAGAAAGTAGCCCTCTACGACTACGACTGCATACTGTTGGACGTGATGCTGCCCGACGGCAACGGACTGCGTATTTTGGAGGAGTTACGCGAGGCGGGCAAGCACGGCAACGTGATTATAATCTCCGCCCGCGATGCCATCGAAGATAAAGTAAAGGGGCTCGACCTTGGGGCCGACGACTACCTCGCTAAACCGTTCCACCTGGCCGAACTCGCCGCCCGCATCAAGAGTCTCATTCGCCGCCGCGTGAGGGGAGGGGAGAGGACGGTAACCCTGGGCAACGTGTCGATCGACCCCGACGCCTTCTCGGTAACTGTCGCCGGACACCCGGTGGAGCTGAGCCGCAAGGAGTACGACATACTGAACCATTTCGTGGGCCGCCCCGGTCTCGTGGTCGAAAAGACCGCGCTCGCCGAAGCGGTGTGGGGCGACCACGCCGACGGCGTCGACAACTTCGACTTTATCTACACCCACGTTAAAAACCTGAGACGTAAACTTCAGGAGGCAGGGGCCGACATCGAGTTGAAGGCGATATACGGTTTCGGCTACAAACTGGTAACGGAGCAATGAAACTTATCTGGCGAACAGTGGGCCGCCTGTCGGTGGCGCTGCTCATCCTGATGGCGGGATGGGCTGTCGCTTTCTACGCGATCCTCACGGCCGAGATCAACGACGAGACCGACGACACGCTCGAAGATTACGCCCATGACCTGATAACCCGCGTGCTCGCCGGCCAGACCCTTCCAGCCGAGGACAACGGCACCAACAACACCTACCATCTCGTGGAACTGACCGGCATGGCCGACGCCGCGTCGCGACCGCCGGTAAGATACTCCGACGAGACGGTGTGGATAGCCTCGAAAATGGAGACCGAGCCCGCACGTGTGCTGCGAACCGTGTTCGACGACGCCACGGGACGTACGTGGGAACTCACCGTGGCCATCCCCAGTTTCGAGAAACAGGACCTTCAGGGCCGCATCCTCATCTGGATCGCCCTGCTCTACGCGCTGATGCTCGCCACAGTCGTGGGTGTAAACGCATGGATCGTGCGGCGCAGTTTCCGCCCGCTCTACGCCCTTTTGGACTGGCTCGCCACCGTGCGGCCCGGAGCCGCTACGCCACCCCTCGAGATGCGGGGCGACGTGACCGAATTCCGGCTTTTGGGCGAGGCGATGGTCGACTCGGTGAGGCGTTCGGGCGAGATGTTCGACGAACAGCGCCTGTTTACCGGAAACGCCGCCCATGAACTGCAAACCCCCATAGCCGTGTGCCGCAGCCGTCTCGAGATGCTCGCCGGAGACCCCTCGCTCACCGAACGGCAACTCGAACAGATCGGCGCCGTGATGGGCACCCTCGACCGTCTGGCCGCACTCAACCGCACCCTGCTGCTGCTGGCGAAGATCGACAATCGCGGATTTACCGATGGCGCGGAAGTCGACGCAACCCCGATCCTGCGGCGCCTTGCCGCAGACTACTCCGAGGTGTACAGCCATCGCAGTCTCAGTGTCGATGTGAACGTCCGGGCGCCTTTCCGCCTCACGATGGACGAAACCCTCGCCGGCGTGCTGTGGGGCAATCTGCTAAAGAATGCGTTCGTCTATTCTCTCGACGGAGGCCGTGTCGAGGTCATGATCTCCGCCGCCGAAGTGTCGGTAGCCAACAGTGCCGCCGGTGGTCCGCTCGACCCGGTGGTGATATTCCGGCGTTTCTATCGTGGCGGCGGTGAAACGGGCACCGGGTTGGGCCTCGCACTCGTAGAATCCATCTGCCGCCTCTACGGCCTGCGTATTGATTACAACTTCGCCGAGGGACGCCATATCTTCACGATCAAACCACCTAAACCATGAAAAGATTGTTTTACACACTTTTAGCTCTTCACTCTTCGCTCTTTACTCTCCCGGCGCTTGCTGCGGGAGACGGCGACCGCCCCGTGATATTCGAGGAACTGCCCGCCACGGCGCAAAAACTTATCGGTGACTACTTTCCCGACGTAAAAGTGACCCTTGCAACGGTGGACAGGGAGTTTCTCGACACCACATGGGACGTGATCCTGGCCGACGGCACGCGTATCGAGTTCGACACCCGTGGCGAATGGAAAGAGATAGAGTGCCGCGTTGGGTTTGTTCCCGAGGGGATATTGCCGCCGCGGATCGCATCTTTCCTCGCCGAGCACCACCCCGGAGCGCGGGTCAAGGAGATCGACCGCGATCGCGAAGGCTACGAACTGAACCTCGACAACCGCCGCGAACTCACCTTCGACTCCCGCGGCAACTTCCGCCGCTACGACGATTGATTCCATCTTGGCGCCATTTTTAGCATCGTTACTCCATAACAACAAAAGCCTCCCGACAGGAGGCTTTTGTTGTTGCAAAGATTAGCTCGGTTATGCGCTGGCCATCACGCCGTCGGCGCTCCGGCCCGAGATCGCATCGTACTCCTCTTTCGAGCCTACCACGATTTTCTCGTATTTGCGAAGACCCGTCCCGGCGGGGATCAGGTGACCGCAGATCACGTTCTCTTTCAGGTTTTCGAGTGGGTCTATCTTGCCTTGGATCGCTGCCTCGTTGAGTACCTTGGTCGTCTCCTGGAACGACGCCGCCGACATGAACGAAGAGGTCTGCAACGCCGCCCTCGTGATACCCTGCAATACCTGGGTCGAGGTTGCGGGCGTGATGTCGCGTACCGTCACCTGACGCATGTCTTTGCGTTTGAGCATCGAGTTCTCGTCCCTGAGCCTGCGCACCGTGATGATCTGGCCCGGCTGGAGCTCGGTCGAGTCGCCGGCGTCGTTCACTACCACCTTGTCGAACAGCGAATCGTTCTCCTCGATAAAGTCCCATTTGTCGACGATCTGCTCCTCGAAGAAACGGGTGTCGCCCGGATCTTCGATGCGTACCTTGTTCATCATCTGGCGCA
>DBDQ01000053.1:18362-20407 GCA_002293665.1 Alistipes sp. UBA928
GTCGTTCTCCTGCACGAGTATCTGCCTTGACAGCGGCACAAGGTACTTGCTCATATCGCCGTCTTTCGAGGTAACCACAATCTCGCGGTTACCGCGCTTGATCTTGCCGAATGAGATTTCGCCGTCGATCTCACTGACGATGGCGGGGTTCGACGGGTTGCGTGCCTCGAACAGTTCGGTGACTCGGGGCAGACCCCCGGTGATGTCGCCCGACTTACCTACCGCGCGAGGTATCTTGATGAGTACGGTACCCGCCTTGATGCGTGCGTTCTCTTTAACTACGATGTGGGCGCCCACAGGCAGGTTGTATTGACGCATCTCGACACCGCCCTTGTCGACGATCTTGATAACGGGGTTTTTGGTCTTGTCTTTCNNCGTCGAACTCTTCGCGGTAGGTGATGTTCTCTATGATGCTGTCGAAAGCGATCTGCCCGTCGAACTCCGAGATGATAACGGCGTTGTATGGGTCCCATTCGCACACCATATCGCCCTTTTTCACAGTGGCACCGTTGCCCATGTGCAGCGTCGCACCGTAGGGCAGCGAGTGGCTGTACACGGTCATGCCGGTGTTCGGGTCGACGATGTGAAGCTCGGCCTGACGGCTGATGACGACGTTGGAGTCCATGCCGTCCTCGTTCTTGACGTTGATGGTGCGCAGTTCCTCGATTTGGAGCACACCGTTGTATTTCGAGATTATGTTGCTCTCGACGGCCACGCCGCCCGCAACCCCCCCCACGTGGAACGTGCGGAGAGTCAGCTGTGTTCCCGGCTCGCCGATCGACTGTGCAGCGATAACGCCCACCGTCTCGCCCATCTGCACCATGCGTCCGGTTGCGAGGTTTCGGCCGTAGCACTTTGCGCACACGCCTTTGCGCGCCTCGCATGTAAGCACGCTTCGGATGTCGACCTTTTCTATGGGCGACGATTCGATCTCGGCGGCAATCTCTTCGGTGATCTCCTCGCCCGCGGCCACTATCAGTTTGCCGCTCGTGGGATGAACCACATCTTCGACGGCCGTGCGTCCCAGAATGCGCTCGTACAGAGTCTGCACCACATCCTCGTTGCGTTTGATGGCCGTTGCGGTAAGTCCGCGCAGCGTGCCGCAGTCCTCCTCGTTAATAATTACGTCGAGTGCCACGTCGACGAGACGCCTCGTCAGATAACCCGCGTCGGCAGTCTTCAAAGCCGTGTCCGCAAGACCCTTACGCGCACCGTGGGTCGAGATGAAGTATTCCAAAACGCTCAGACCCTCCTTGAAGTTCGAAAGGATCGGATTCTCGATGACCTGCCCGCCCTCGGCGCCGCTCTTCTGCGGTTTGGCCATAAGACCACGCATACCCGAGAGCTGACGGATCTGCTCCTTGGAGCCACGCGCCCCGCTGTCGAGCATCATGTAGACAGGGTTGAAACCGTCCTGGTCTTTCGTCAGGTGGTCGAGCAGCGTTTTGGTGAGCTTGGTGTTGATGTTCGTCCAGATGTCGATGATCTGGNNGTAGCTCTCCATCACCTCGTCGACCCTTTCGTAACCCTCGGCCACGAGCGCCTCTTTCTCCTGAGGGATCAACACTGCGTTGAGGTTGAACGACAATCCGCCGCGGAAGGCCATCTGGTAGCCCATTTCCTTGATGTCGTCGAGGAACGCGGCGGCCTTGTCGGCACCCGCTTTCTTCAACACGACCGAAATGATGTCTCTCAGCGAACGCTTGGTGAGCAGTTCGTTGATGTAGCCCACTTCGGGCGGCACTACCTGGTTGAACAGGATACGGCCGATGGTCGTCTCCACGAGTTTGCTCGTGCCGTCGGGCTGCTCCATACGCACTTTGACCTTGGCGTGGAGGTCGGCCCGTTTCTCGTTGTAGGCGATGATCGCCTCCTCGGCGCCGTAGAACACCTTGCCCTCGCCCTTGACTCCGGGCCGCGGCTTGGTGATGTAGTACAGACCCAACACCATGTCCTGCGAGGGGACGGTAATAGGCGCGCCATTGGCGGGGTTGAGAATGTTGTGCGACCCCAGCATCAGTATCTGCGCCTCGAGGATAGCCTCG
>DBDQ01000053.1:20421-24952 GCA_002293665.1 Alistipes sp. UBA928
CGTACAGCTCAGCGGGTGCAACTGAATTGCCTTACCCTCGATAAGTTTTGGCTGGAAAGCCTGAATACCGAGTCTGTGGAGCGTCGGGGCACGGTTCAACAACACCGGATGGCCCTTGATAACGTTCTCCAGAATATCCCATATCACGGCATCCTTGCGGTCGATGATTTTCTTGGCGCTCTTCACCGTCTTCACGATTCCGCGCTCTATGAGCTTGCGAATGATGAACGGCTTGTAGAGCTCGGCGGCCATATCTTTGGGAATCCCCATCTCGTGCATCTTGAGCTCGGGCCCCACGACGATAACCGAACGCGCCNNCCGAGCAGGTTCTGACGGAAACGACCCTGTTTACCCTTGAGACTGTCGCTCAACGATTTGAGCGGGCGATTGCTCTCGGTCTTCACGGCGTTGCTCTTGCGGGAGTTGTCGAACAGACTGTCGACCGCCTCCTGCAACATGNNTTCGTTGCGCAGGATCACCTCGGGTGCCTTGATCTCTATAAGCCTCTTGAGGCGGTTGTTGCGGATGATCACGCGGCGGTAAAGGTCATTGAGGTCGCTCGTCGCAAAACGTCCCCCGTCGAGGGGCACCAACGGGCGCAACTCGGGCGGGATCACAGGGATCACCTTAAGCACCATCCACTCGGGCTTGTTCACCTCTTTCGACGCCCTGAAACTTTCGATCACGTTGAGTTGTTTCAGCGCCTCAGTCTTACGCTGCTGCGAAGTCTCGGTGCTCGCCTTGTGGCGTAGCGAGTAGCTCATAGCATCGAGGTCGACCTGCTCCAGCAGTGTATAGATAGCCTCGGCGCCCATCATCGCCACAAACTTTTCGGGATCACCGTCCTCGAGCGCCTGGTTGCCCTTGGGCAACTGCGCCACGATGTCGAGGTACTCCTTCTCGGCCAGCAGGTCGAGTTTGTTCACGCCGATAGCTGCGGCCGCACCGGGTTTCACCACCACGTAGCGCTCGTAGTAAACTATGCTCTCGAGCTTTTTGGTGGGAATACCCAGCAGGTAGCCTATCTTCGAGGGGAGCGAGCGGAAGTACCAGATGTGCACCACTGGCACGATGAGCGAAATATGCCCCATCCTCTCTCTCCTCACTTTCTTTTCGGTCACTTCCACACCGCACCTGTCGCACACGATGCCCTTGTAGCGGATTCTTTTATACTTTCCGCAGTGGCATTCGAAATCCTTCACCGGGCCGAAGATGCGTTCGCAGAACAATCCGTCCCTCTCGGGCTTGTATGTACGGTAGTTGATCGTCTCGGGCTTGAGCACCTCGCCGCTCGAGTTTTCCAATATCTCCTCGGGCGAGGCAAGACCAATCGAGATCTTGCTAAACTGACTGTTGTTTCTGTTCAGACTTGCCATATCTTTTTCTCCTCCTTAATCTAAATTAACACTGAGTGCGAGACCGCGCAGTTCGTGGAGCAACACGTTCAGCGACTCGGGAATACCCGGACGCGGCAGGTTGTCGCCCTTCACTATGGCCTCGTAGGCTTTGGCGCGCCCCATCACGTCGTCACTCTTGATGGTCAGTATCTCCTGAAGAATATGCGATGCGCCGAAAGCCTCGAGCGCCCACACCTCCATTTCACCGAACCTCTGACCCCCGAACTGCGCCTTACCNNGGTGATGAGCGAGTACGGGCCTATCGAACGCGCATGCATCTTGTCGTCGATCATATGGCCCAGCTTGAGCATGTAGATCACACCCACCGTGGCCGGCTGGTCGAACCTTTCGCCCGTGCCGCCGTCGTACAGATAGGTGAGACCCGCCCTCGGAACACCCGCCTTGTCGGTGTAGGTGCCTATGTCGTCGAGGCTCGCACCGTCGAAGATCGGGGTGGCGAACTTCTCGCCGAGCTCTTTTCCGGCCCAACCGAGTACTGTTTCGTAGATCTGCCCGAGGTTCATACGGCTCGGCACACCCAACGGGTTGAGCACGATGTCGACGATCGTCCCGTCTTCGAGGAACGGCATGTCTTCGTCGCGCACCACACGGGCCACGATACCCTTGTTACCGTGGCGTCCGGCCATCTTGTCACCCACCTTGAGTTTGCGTTTCTTAGCGATGTACACCTTGGCGAGTTGAATGATACCGGTGGGAAGTTCGTCGCCGTTAGTGAGGTTATACTGCTCGCGTTTAACAGCGGCGTCGATCTCCTTCCATTTGATTACGAAGTTGTTGATGGTCTTTTCCACCAGCGCGTCGATGTGCGCGTCGCCCACCCATTTGCCCGTCGAGAGATTCTGATAGTCGATCTCCTCGAGCATCTTTTGGGTGAACTTCGTTCCGCGACCGTAGAGCTGTCCTCCGAAGTAGTCTTTGATACCCGTCGTGGATTTGCCCGACAACAGTGTCCACAGTTTGCTTACGAGCACCTTCTTGAGCTCGGTTTTTCGGGCGTCGCCCTGTGCGGCCACATTCTCGAGCTGGTTCTTCTCTGTGCCGCGGCTCTTTTTGTTCTCTTTGCCCGAGCGGCTGAAGAGTTTCGTGTCGACCACGGTACCGAACAGGCTCGGCTGCGCCTTCAGCGAGGCGTCCTTCACGTCGCCCGCCTTGTCGCCGAAGATGGCGCGCAGCAACTTCTCCTCGGGGCTGGGATCGCTCTCGCCCTTTGGGGTGATCTTACCTATCAGTATGTCGCCCGGCTGCACGTTGGCGCCGACGCGGATGATACCGTTCTCGTCGAGGTCTTTTGTTGCGTCCTCACTCACGTTGGGAATATCGCTCGTGAGCTCCTCGACACCACGCTTGGTGTCGCGCACCTCCATGATGTACTCGTCGACGTGGACGCTCGTAAAGATATCCTCCCTCTGAATACGTTCGCTCACCACGATCGCATCCTCGAAGTTGTAACCCTTCCACGGCATGAACGCCACTTTGAGGTTGCGGCCGATGGCGAGTTCGCCCTTGTCGGTGGAGTAGCCGTCCGTAAGTATCTGTCCTTTCACGACCCTTTCGCCGGTCGCGACGATCGGTTTCAGCGTGATCGACGTGCTCTGGTTAGTCTTGCGATAGCGCGGCAGGTCGTAGCGGGTGATCTCGGCGTCGAAAGTCACCAACTTTTCATCCTCCGTGCGATCGTACTTCACTTCGATGCGGGTGGCATCGGAGTAGACGATCTCGCCATCTCCCTCGGCCACAAACTGTATGCGACTGTCGGAAATGATGTCGGCCTCAAGGCCCGTGCCCACGATCGGCGTCTCGCACGTAACGAGAGGCACCGCCTGGCGCATCATGTTCGAGCCCATCAGTGCGCGGTTGGCGTCGTCGTGCTCGAGGAACGGGATGAGGCTCGCCGCGATCGAGGCAATCTGGTTGGGCGCGACGTCCATCATGTCGACCTCGGTCGAGGCGACCGTCGGGAAGTCGGCCTCCAAACGCGACTTGATACGGTCGGGGATCAGGAACTCGCCCTTCTCGTTGATCGGCGACGATGCCTGGGCAATCGTCAGGAACTCCTCGTCCTCAGCGCTCATATACTCGATGCCTGTGGGCGTCAGGTCGACTATGCCGTCGTTGACTCTCCGGTAGGGCGTCTCGATGAATCCCATGTCGCTGATCTTGGCAAACACGCACAGCGACGATATAAGCCCGATGTTCGGCCCTTCAGGCGTTTCTATGGGGCAGAGGCGGCCATAGTGGGTATAGTGCACGTCGCGTACCTCGAAACCTGCGCGCTCACGGCTCAGACCGCCCGGCCCGAGTGCCGAAAGACGGCGCTTGTGCGTCATCTCGGCCACGGGATTGGTCTGATCCATGAACTGCGACAACTGGTTAGTTCCGAAGAACGAGTTGATCACGCTGCTCAAAGTCTTGGCGTTAATAAGGTCGACGGGTGTGAACACCTCGTTGTCCCTCNNCACGTTCATCCTCTCGCGGATAGTACGGGCCATCCTCACGAAACCTACCGAGAACTGGTTCGCCAACTGTTCGCCCACGGTTCTCACGCGGCGGTTCGACAGGTGGTCGATATCGTCGACNNGTCGGCCTTCGAGTTGATGAGTTGAATGAGATATTTGATGATCGCGATGATGTCTTCGCGCGTCAGTATTCTCACGTTCGAGTCTGTTTCCAGGCCCAGTTTCTTGTTTATCCTGTAGCGGCCCACATCGCCGAGGTCGTAACGCTTGTCGCTGAAGAACAGCTTGTCGATCACGTCTCTCGCCGTCGCCTCGTCGGGCGGCTCGGAGTTGCGCAGCTGACGGTAGATATATACTACCGCCTCTTTCTCCGAGTTACACGGGTCTTTGTGGAGCGTGTTGTAGACTATCGAGTAGTCGATCTTCGCCTCTTCGCCCACGGCCTCCTTGTGAAGCAAAATACTTTTTGCTCCCGACTCTATGATCTCGTCGATGCGATCCTCTTCAAGCACCGTTTCACGGTCGACGATAATCTCGTTACGCTCGATGCTCACCACCTCGCCGGTATCCTCGTCTACGAAGTCTTCCGTCCACGTCTTGAGGATGCGCGCCGCCAACTTGCGGCCCACGGCTTTTTTCAGGTTGGCCTTGTTGACC
>DBDQ01000053.1:25098-26680 GCA_002293665.1 Alistipes sp. UBA928
GTGCCGTTGGAGTGGAGGCTCTGTCCGAAGAACACCCCCGGCGAGCGGTGGAGCTGCGACACGATGACACGCTCGGCGCCGTTGATGACGAAAGTTCCGCGTGGCGTCATGTAGGGGATAGTCCCGAAGTAGACATCCTGCACCACCGTATCGAAATCCTCGTGCTCCGAGTCGGTGCAGTATAACTTCAGCTTCGCCTTCAGGGGCACGCTGTAAGTGAGACCCCTCTCAAGACACTCGTCTATGGAGTACCTCGGCGGGTCGATGTAATAGTCGATGAACTCGAGCACGAAGTTGTTCCTCGTGTCGGTGATCGGAAAGTTCTCATTGAAGACCTTATACAGACCCTCACCGCTGCGGTGCTCCGCCGTGGTGTCGAGCTGGAAAAAGTCGTGGAAACTCTTCAACTGAATCTCCAAAAAGTCGGGATAAGCCATAGTGCTTGATACCGACGAGAAATTGATGCGCTGTTTGTTCGCTGTTTGCATGGACATCTTTTCGTTTATATTCGATCTACACTCGGAAGGCACCGAAATCAATGGCCCTCCTCTTAAAAAATGGCTCCCGGCGGTCGCATCGACATCCCGTCGATTCAGTTTGTGCGCTGTGCCCCAAACTTTAATGTCCCTGACTCTCTTGCTCCGGATGAGCGGTGTATAGTTAGCTAACGGCGGGGCGTATCAGGCCCCACCGTTATATTCAGTGTTTTCCAATGCAGAGCCCCCTTATACAAGGCCCTCCACCGGCTTGGCGAAACTATTTCAGTTCCACTTCGGCGCCGGCCTCTTCGAGCGAAGCTTTCAGGCTTTCGGCTTCTTCTTTCGATACGCCTTCCTTGATGGCTTTGGGAGCCGCGTCGACGAGGTCTTTGGCTTCTTTGAGGCCGAGACCGGTCATCTCCTTCACTACCTTCACTACCTGCAACTTGGCCTGTCCCGAGTTTACGAGTACCACGTCGAAGGTGCTCTTTTCGGCGGGAGCGGCTGCTTCGGCTGCTGCGGGAGCGGCTGCTACTGCAACGGCTGCGGCTGCGGGTTCGATGCCATATTCGTCTTTCAGGACGGCGGCCAGTTCGTTTACTTCTTTAACTGTCAGGTTTACGAGCTCTTCGGCGAGCTTCTTGATGTCTGCCATGATTGTTGTATTTTTTTAATTTGTTTTTTAATTCGATTAGTTTCCGCGTTCCTCGAGAGTCTTCACCAAACCCGCAATCTTCTGACCTGCGCTACCCTGAAGAGCAGAGATAACGTTCTTGGCCGGAGACTGGAGCAGGGCGATGACGTCGGCGATGAGTTCGTTGCGGCTCTTGACGTTGACGAGCGCTTCGAGCTGGTTTTCACCCACGTAGACACTCTCTTCGACGTATGCGGCTTTGAGCACCGGCCTGTCGGAGGTTTTGCGAAACTCCTTGATAAGCACCGCGGGGCTTTTGCTCACGTTGGTGAACATCACCGCGCTCGAACCCACCAAGGCACCCTTGAGTTCGTCGTCGGCAAGACCAGCCTTCTCCAACGCTTTGATGAAGAGGGTGTTCTTGATAACGACAAGATTGATCTCCCTCTCGAAACATTTGCGGCGCAGG
>DBDQ01000053.1:26756-27023 GCA_002293665.1 Alistipes sp. UBA928
TTGTTTTTCGATTCGACCGATTTCACATCTATCGCTATCCCCGGCGACATGGTCGAGGAGAGGTAGATGCTCTGAACATAGGTACCCTTCGAGGCCGAAGGTTTCAGTTTGAAGATGGTGGCCATGAATTCACGCGCGTTGTCGACCAACTGCTCCTGCGACATCGACACCTTACCCACGCTCGTGTGTACGATCCCGAACTTGTCGACCTTGAAGTCGATCTTACCTGCTTTCACCTCCTCTACGGCCTTGCCGACTTCCATCGTC
>DBDQ01000053.1:27124-27256 GCA_002293665.1 Alistipes sp. UBA928
GTCGTCCAGACCCACATAGTCGGCGCCTGCTTTGGTGGCCTCGTCCTCCTTTTCGGGGGTACAAAGCACCAGCACGCGAACCTGCTTGCCCGTGCCGTGGGGCAGCGTCACCACGCCGCGAACCATCTGGTT
>DBDQ01000053.1:27273-27472 GCA_002293665.1 Alistipes sp. UBA928
GGTAATCTCCTTTACGAGCGCGGCGGCCTCGTTAAGTTTGTAAGCCTTGCCGGCCTCAACCTTACTTTGAGCCACCTTCTGATTTTTTGTCAGTTTACTCATTTTCTCTCAAGGGATTACACTTTAGGAAATATCGCCCGTCACGCGGATACCCATCGAGCGGGCGGTTCCTGCGACCATGCTCATGGCGGCTTCGACG
>DBDQ01000132.1:0-198 GCA_002293665.1 Alistipes sp. UBA928
GTTCACCGCCCGTTTCCGCGGCACCAGGGCCAAAGTTCTCTGGGAGGCCGATCACAAAGGAGGAATGATGAACGGATTCACAGGCAACTACCTGAAAGTCACCGCACCCTACGACCCTGCTATCGTGAATACAATCACACAGGTCACCCTTTAAGAAGATATTTTTCCGCCGCCTCGAGGGCCCCGAAGAACTCCTCG
>DBDQ01000132.1:350-3391 GCA_002293665.1 Alistipes sp. UBA928
GCCTTCTCGATCGCACACAGCGTCACGCCTTCACTATTATAGGAATAAACACACTCTGCATCCCCCACAAGAGGGGTAACAAGATCACCGTCGGAGTCGACCACCGCGAAACCCTGCCGCTCGACCTCAGCCACCCCCTCGGGCGTGATATAAGGCCGGAAAGAGGCAAACTCCTCGGCAAGAACGCGAGCCTCGTCGGCCTCGAGCGGAGCACCGGCATTCCCCTCCACGCAGCAGATGCCGCGGCACGCCGACAGGTCGCACAGGAAACGCTCGGTGATAATGTCGGTACTGACAATCGTTCCGTCTATATCTATCATGGGTTCATCATGGGTTGAGCAGATCCGTGTTGCGGTAGTTGAGAATATCGTCGATCATCTCGAGGTATCCGGCGGCCTCGACGCTCCAGGGCGACAGCTCGCGGGCACGGGCAAAGTCGTTGGCGGCGTTACCGAACCGCCCCGCGCGGTAGTGTTCGCGTCCCGAGGCGAGCAGAGCTCGTATCTGCGTCGATGAAATATCCATCTGCGGAGCGTCGTCGAGCACCGTCACTCCGGCGGGAAACTTTGCGCGGTCGTCGCCCGGACGCGGGTATACATATATGGTATACCGGCCGAGTATCTCGTCAGCCTCGCGCCATCGCGTCATCCCAGCGGCGTTGTCACCCCCCATAAGGATCGAGAACTGCCTGTCAGGCATAATCCCGGCGAGATGTCGCAGCGTATCTACGGTATACGACGGCCGAGGCAGCGTCATCTCCACCGCCGACGCCTGAATGACCCAAGGGTGTCGCGACGACGCGGCCGCCCGCTGCGCCATCTCGAAACGCTCCAGTTCGGGTGCGAGTTCATCGGGCGTTTTGAACGGGTTTTGCGGCGACACCACCATCACAACCATGTCGGCCAAACCCCGGTCTATGGCGTACTCTGCAATGGCTACATGACCCCGGTGTACGGGATTGAACGACCCGAAGTAGAGCATCACGCGCCCCGCAATAAAGGGGGCTACTATGCGCGATGTCTCGTCTACGGCGTGCTCGAGCCTGTCGTTCACTATGATGTGGTCGAACTCTCCGGCCCGTTCGGTCTCTGCGGCGGCCTTGGCGAGTCGCTTTTCAATGCTCTCCGGCGAGTCGGTACCGCGACCTTCGAGACGCCGGCGCAACTCCTCGGGCGAGGGCGCCATCACGAAGAACGACATGGCGTCGTCGCCGAAAATACCCTTGAGGCGAATGCCGCCCACCACGTCGACGTCGAAGGCACACACATTGCCCCGCTCCCATATCGCCTCCACCTCGCTGCGCAGCGTGCCGTAGCAGGTACCCGGATAAACCTCCTCCCACTCCACGAACGCCCCCTCGCCCACCAGCCGGTGGAACTCCTCGGGTGTCACAAAGTGGTAGTCGCGTCCGTTCACCTCACTGCCGCGCGGCGCGCGCGAAGTGGCCGACACCGAGAACTCGATCCTCGGGAACCGCTCCATCAACTCCTTCACGATGGTCGTCTTCCCCGACCCGCTCGGCGCCGAAAATATCAATAACTTACCCATTTTACAGAATGTTCAACAACTGCTCTTTGATCTTCTCAAGCTCATCCTTCATCTGCACGACGAGTTTTTGGATATCGGCGTCGTTGGCTTTCGAGCCGAGGGTGTTGATCTCGCGCCCCATCTCCTGGGCAATGAAACCCAACTTGCGTCCGGCGCCCTCTTCGCCCACCGTCTCGCGGAAGTAGTCGAGGTGTTTGGCAAGGCGCACCTTCTCCTCGGTGATATCGAGCTTTTCGACCCAGAAGACGATCTCCTGCTCGAGGCGGTTGGCGTCGACGGTGACACCCACGGCGGCTACGTTCTCCAGAATGCGTGCCTTGACCACCGGCACGCGCGCCACCTCGTATGGTTCGACCTGCTCCAACAGCGAGCCGATCACGTCGACCCGCGCCAGCATATCGGCCAGCAGTATCGCTCCCTCCCCGGCACGGAAAGCGTCGAGAGCGTCGAGAGCCTCGCCCGCAGCCTTCAGCAGCGCCGCCGTCTCCTCATCGGGAAGTTCCGACGTCTCCGCGGCAACCATCACGTCGGGCAGGCGCAGTATGGCCGGCACGAGTATGTCGTCGGTTTCCGAGAAAGCGCCGCTGAAAACTATCCCGGCCCCTTTGGCCGCCTCCTTTATCTGCCGGTAGTAGTCGGCAAAGACCGCGGCGTTGATCCTTGTACCCCCGGTGGGCGAGCTCTCCTCGACGGTTACGTAGACGTCGGCCTTGCCGCGCCCGACCTTCGCCGCGGCGAGCGACCGCACCTCATGCTCCACAGAGCGGTACACGGCGGGCATTTTCACGCCCAGGTCGAGTTGCTTGCTATTGAGCGACCGCACCTCCACGGTAATAAGTTTGGTACCCGCGGCGGCGGTGGCCCGGCCATATCCGGTCATAGATTTTATCATGGCGAAATAATTATTTGAATATGCAAAGATACGAAAAAAAAATATTTCTATCTTTGTGCTTTAGAACTGAAACCTAATTACTCTTAAACCATGAAAAAGTATAACTTCAATGCCGGGCCGTGTGTTTTGCCCCGCCCGGCGATCGAAGCGGCGATCGATGCGATACGCGACTTCGACGGCACTGGCATCGGTATTCTCGAGATTTCGCACCGCACTCCGGGGTGGGAAAAGGTGATGGCGGAGACCGAAGCGCTGTGGCGCGAACTGCTCGCCATTCCCGACGACTACGCTGTGTTGTTCCTGGGCGGCGGAGCGTCGACCCAGTTCTTCGAGGTGCCGGCCAACCTGCTGAAGGGCAAAGCCGCCTATTTGCAGACCGGTGTTTGGGCAAAAAAAGCTGTCAAAGAGGCTAAATTTTATGGCGAAGTCGATGTGGTTGCTTCGAGCGAGGACAAGAACTACACCTACGTCCCGAAAGGCTACACGATCCCGGCCGATGCCGACTATTTCCACATCACCACGAACAACACGATCTACGGTACCGAGATCCACACCGACATGGATTCGCCCGTGACGTTGGTGGCCGACATGTCGTCCGACA
>DBDQ01000132.1:3474-16900 GCA_002293665.1 Alistipes sp. UBA928
CCAGACGATGGTCAACTACGCAACCCACATCGGCGCCGAGGCTCGTGACAACTCCATGTTCAACACCCCGCCCGTATTCCCGATCTACGTCATGTGCCAGACCCTGAAATGGGTAAAATCTTTGGGCGGCCTCGATGCAATGTATAAGATCAATCGCCAGAAGGCAGATCTGCTCTATGGCGAGATCGACCGCAACCCGCTGTTCACCGGCACGGCAGAGAAGGAAGACCGCTCGATCATGAACGTCTGCTTCGTGATGGCTCCGGGCCACGAGGCTTTGGAGGGCGAATTTATGAACTTCGCCAAGGAACGCGGCATGGTTGGCATCAAGGGCCACAGGTCTGTTGGCGGTTTCCGCGCCTCAATCTACAACGCCTGCCCCGTTGAGGCCGTAGAAGCACTCGTGCAGTGCATGAAAGATTTTGAAGCATCGAAAAAATAGGGGGATATGAAGATTTTATTGGCAACAGAGAAACCTTTCGCAGCCGAGGCCGTCGAAGGGATCAAAAAGATCGCGACAGAGGCGGGACACGAAGTTGTGATGCTCGAGAAGTACAGCGACAAGCAGCAACTGCTCGACGCGGTGGCCGACGTCGAGGCGATCATAATTCGTAGCGACAAGATCACCTCCGAGGTAGTAGCCGCCGCGCCGAAACTCAAAATAGTCGTGAGAGCCGGAGCGGGCTACGACAACGTCGACCTGGCCGCCTGCACGGCTAAGGGTGTTGTGGTGATGAACACCCCGGGCCAAAACTCCAACGCCGTGGCCGAACTCGCCATAGGTATGATGGTCTTCATGGCCCGCAACCAGTTCTCGCCTGGCACCGGCACCGAGCTCAAAGGCAAAACCCTCGGCATCCACGCCTACGGCAACGTGGGCCGTTTGGTGGGTCTGTTGGGTAAGGGCTTCGGCATGAAGGTGGTGGCATTCGACCCGTGGGTCAACGACGCCGTGTTCGATGTCGACGGAGTGGAAAAAGCCGCGAGCGTGGCCGATCTCTACCGCCGCTCGAACTACCTGTCGCTCCACATCCCCGCGACCGCCGAGACTAAAGGCAGCATCGGCCGTGAACTGCTCACGAGCATGCCCAAGGGAGCGACCCTTATCAACACCGCCCGCAAGGAGGTGATCGACGAGGCGGGACTCGCCAAGGCGCTCGAAGAACGCGCTGATCTGAAGTACGCCACCGACATCGCCGCCGACACCCAGGCCGAACTCGCCGAAAAATTCGGCAAACGTGTCTTCGCCACGGCAAAGAAGATGGGTGCAGAGACCGCCGAGGCCAACATCAACGCCGGCCTTGCCGCTGCCTCGCAGATCGTCGACTTCTTCGCAACAGGTAATGTTAAATTCCAGGTCAACAAATAATAATGGCAAGGATAAAACCGTTCCGCGGGGTAAGACCCCCGAGAGAATTAGTAAAAGAGGTGGCGGCAAGGCCCTACGACGTGCTCAACTCCGTCGAGGCTAAGGCCGAGGCCAGCGAGAAATCGCTGCTCCACATCACAAAACCCGAAATCGACTTCACGCCCATCGCCGACGAACACTCCGAGGAAGTCTACACAAAGGCTGTGGACAACTACAAAAAGTGGAAAGCCAACGGCTGGCTCGTGCAAGACCCCGAGGAGTATTACTACATCTACGCCCAGACGATGGACGGCCGCACGCAGTACGGCCTCGTGGCCGGAGCGAGCGTGGCCGACTACCTCGAAGGCAACATCAAAAAGCACGAACTCACGCGCCGCGACAAGGAGGAGGACCGCATGATTCACGTCCGCCGTCAGAGCGCCAACATCGAGCCGGTGTTTTTCGCATACCCCGCCTCGCGGGAGATGGACGCCATCGTCGAGAAGATCGTGGCCGGCCCCGCCGAGTACGACTTCACGGCCGAGGGCGACGGATTCGGTCACAAGTTCTGGAAGATCACCGATCCCGCAACGATCGCACGCATCACCGAGATTTTCGAAGGCATTCCCGCCCTGTACGTCGCCGACGGCCACCACCGCACAGCCGCCGCGGCACTCGTGGGGCAGGAGAGGGCTAAGGCAAATCCCAACCACACGGGCGACGAGGAGTACAACTACTTTCTTGCCGTGATCTTCCCCGACGACCAGTTGAAGATCATCGACTACAACCGGGTCGTGAAAGACCTGAACGGGCTCACGCCGGAGGGACTCGTCGAGGCTCTCAGAAAAGATTTCGTCATCGAGGAGAAGGGCGCGTCCGAATACCGTCCGAACAAGCTCCACAACTTCGCAATGTATTTGGGCGGCAAGTGGTACAGCCTCACTGCGAAACCGGGCACCTACAACGACGCCGACCCGATAGGGGTACTCGACGTGACGGTTCTCTCCAACCTCGTTCTCGACAAAATCCTCGGGATAAAAGACCTCCGGAGCGACAAACGAATCGACTTCGTAGGCGGAATCCGGGGCCTGGGCGAACTTGCGCGCAGGGTAGACAGCGGCGAGATGGCCGTGGCATTCGCCCTCTACCCGGTATCGATGAAACAACTGATCGACATCGCCGACACGGGCAACATCATGCCGCCGAAAACGACGTGGTTCGAACCAAAACTGCGTTCGGGTCTCGTGATCCATGAATTCTGAAAAACCGGGGAAGAGGGGCGCGAGTTTCTCTTCCCCGTCTTTTAAACTTGACTATAATCCACCCCAACCCCATCCCCCAATGAACTATTCCGATTTACACCTTGAAAACGTATCAATTCCCCCCGCTGCAAAGCGTCTGGCTCGACATCGCAAACAATCTTTAGAAAGCGTTGTTTTACCTGCTAAAATCGTATCTTTGCGACCAACATGGAACAGAAAGTGAATAACGGGGCCGTGCGGAAGAATCGGTGGTTGAAACGAGTGCTGTATTTTGCGTTAGCTTCATTTTCAATTTCCCATTCTCAATTTTCCACTGCTCAAACCTTCGAGTACGATCTGCGGCTCGACACCAAGTTCGATAACCGTGAGTACGACGCCCTGAAGTATGTGGGATCGGTGCCCTCGATCACCTTTTTCAGCGTGCGCGTGGCACCGGCGCTCGGTGTGGGTTTCGGCGACGGCCACCGTGTGATGGTGGGAGCGAGCTACACGCGCGACATGGGGGCGGCGGTGAGCAGTCTCGATCCCGAGCCGCTGATCTACTACAATTACAAATCGTCGCTCTACGGCCTGTGGGCCGGCAAGTTCGAGCGGCGCCACCTGACAGGGACCTACTCAAGGGCTGTCTACGCCGGGTCGTACCTGTTCTACGACAACGTGATCGACGGTTTCGCCATGCAGTACACCCCGCGGCGGGGACGGCTCGAACTGGTGCTCGACTGGGACGGCATGCGTTCGTCCACCATGCGCGAGAGTTTCCGCATACTCTCGGCCGGAGAATGGAACCCCTTCGACGAGGGGCCGTTCAGGTGGCTTACGGGCAGTTACAGTTTCGACATGTACCACCTCGCCTCGCGCCGGGGCGTCTCCGACGGCGTGGTCGACCACATGATGTTGGACGCCTCGGTGGGTGCCGCACTCGAAAGGGTGCTCACGTGGTTCGACCGGCTGACCCTGAAGGCAGGATGGACGGGAAGTTTCGACCGCGAACGAAACGGCGAAAACTGCTGGCTCACTCCCGGCGGTTTCACGGCCGACGTGACGGTGCAGAAAAAAAAGTTAGGGGTGCGCAATATGTTCTACAAAGGCGATCCTCTGTGGGCGTTTTGGCACGCTTATGGCAGCCGTGTCTACAAGGGCGACCCGTTTTTTGTGTCGCCGGTCAACAACTACACCATGCTCTACTGGCACCCGTCGCTGTTCCGCGGCGTCACCCTGAGGCTCGAATTGGGGATGCACACCGACGGACACCACGTGGGGCTGCAGCAGGTAGCATGGGTGGGCGTGACTCTCGACAGCAGTTTTTTCAAAAAGTGATGAATATAGACCACTACGAAAAGCATCACCGCGAGGCGATGTCCGGCGCAAGCGCTCTGGACGTCACCCGGGGAGTGGCGGATCAGCCGATTGTCAATCCGGCTTTCGTGCGCCGCCGCCGGCCGCAGCTCACCACGGAGCAGTTCGTGGAGGGTATTCTGGCACGCGACATAGCCGTGCTGTCGCAGGCTATCACACTCGTCGAAAGCAACAACCCGGCGCACTACTCCGCCGCCCAACAGATCATCGAGGGATGTTTGCCCCACGCCGGGCAGTCGATCCGCATAGGCATCACGGGAGTGCCCGGAGCCGGAAAATCTACATTCATCGAAGCTATCGGTGGAATGGTCGCGGGGCAGGGGCACCGTCTGGCCGTATTGGCCATCGACCCCTCTTCGGAGAGGAGCGGCGGTTCGATCCTCGGCGACAAAACACGCATGGAGAGCATCTCCACCGACCCGCGGGTCTTCATCCGCCCCTCGCCGTCGGCGGGCTCGCTGGGCGGCGTGGCGCGAAAAACGCGCGAAACCGTCGTGCTGTGCGAGGCCGCGGGCTACGATGTCGTGTTCATCGAAACCGTCGGGGTGGGGCAGAGCGAGACGGCCGTCCACTCTATGGTCGACATGTTCATGCTGTTGCAGATAGCTGGCGCGGGTGACGAACTCCAAGGCATAAAACGCGGCATCATGGAGATGGCCGACTCCATAGTCATTACCAAAGCCGAGGGCGACAACATCACGCGCGCCGAACTCGCCAAACGGCAGTTCGAGAACGCACTGATGCTCTTTCCCACACCCGAGAGCGGCTGGCGGCCACACGTCTTCACGTCGTCGGCCTACACGGGGACGGGGTTGGCCGAAGTGTGGGCCGGGGTCGACGAATTCCTGTCGTTCGTGCGCGCCAACGGTTTCTACGCCTCGAATCGCAACCGCCAAAACCAGTACTGGATGCGCGAAACGATCGACGACGCTCTGCGCTCGAACTTCTACAACGACCCGGAGATCGCCGCACTGCTGCCTCTCTATCGCGACGATGTTTTGGCCGATCGCAGGAGTCCATTCTCCGCCGCCCACGAACTTCTGGAAAAATATTACAAAAAATAATTTTTTTCACTATCTTTGCGTCCTGAACCGCGTAGCAAAGCCCGCCCCTGTGAGGGGAGGGTTTGGGAGGGGGTGC
Organism: Alistipes sp. UBA928; assembly: GCA_002293665.1. Taxonomy (GTDB): domain Bacteria; phylum Bacteroidota; class Bacteroidia; order Bacteroidales; family Rikenellaceae; genus UBA940. The sequence goes on from DBDQ01000132.1 coordinate 8,581, forward strand.
TGAGCCAGCTCAATTTATTTGAGTTATGCAAAGCACAACTCAAATAAATTGAGCTATGGTGTAATNNAATCCTGTTAGCTCAACAAAGCAGAAAAGCATCGCACTGATATTCAGTGCGATGCTTGTTTTCAGGGGCGGAATAAGGGTAATTTGGTGGCCCAGTAGCTACGTTACTATCGAAAAAGATCATAGCGCAAAACACCAAAGGCGACAAAAAAACTCCCGGCCAAAACCGGGAGTTCTTAAATAGTTAGGCAGGTATTCCCTACTCCTTCGTAAACTTCATATCCTCAAGCCACTTAAGCAGCAACCCCTTCCACTCTTCATGATACCGGAACGACGGCCGGAAACCCCAACCATGTCCACCCGTAGGAAATACATGCAGCGCCGCAGGAATCTTCATCTCCTTCAATGCGGAGTAGAGCGCCATGCTATGAGTCGGAGGCACACCCCCATCGTCGTCGCTGTGGAAGAAGATCATCGGGGGCGTATGTTCGTTCACCTGCCTGTCGGCCGAGTATCGTGCCGCGGCCTCCGGATTCCCCGCCGCGCGCCGTCCGCCCCACTGAACGACGGGATAGAACAGCACCGCATAGTCGGGATGCCCCGCCTCGTCTTCAAACAAAGTCGACGTGATAGCCGCCAGATGTCCCCCGGCCGAACTGCCCGATATGCCCACCTCTACAGGGTCGACACCCCACTCGGCGGCACGACGGCGCACGATACGCAGGGCTTCCCGCGCGTCGGCAATAGGAATATCCTGATTTCCATTCGGCATGCGATACTTCAGCACCACACCCGTCACGCCGTTCGACGCCAGCCACCGGGCAATATCGTGCCCTTCATGGCCGATCGCCAACACCGAGTATCCGCCGCCGGGGCAAATCACCAGCGCGGTGCCGGTATTTTTCGACGCTTCGGCCGGATAGACCCACATCGTCGCCACGTGGGAGTTGGTAATGTAACCGTTACTGTCGGGCGGTTCAGGCCCCGACAGGCCGTTCTCTACGGGCGGGCCGTCGGGCCACACCGGTATCACCACCGGCTCCTGCGCCGTGACCGCAATGGCCACGCACAGGGTGGTAAGGGTAAAAACAAACCGTTTCATAACTTTTGCATTAATTAATAGTGAGCGCTATCTGAGTAAACGAGTGTGCCGGGAAAGAGTGTTCGAGCACCCCGCCGCGCACATTCACCTGCCTTTCCGCAGGCTGATACTTGTCGCGGTCGGCGTATGTGAAATCAACCCCCAGTTCGCCGGTGATGGTTGTGACCTTGGCGCTGCCGGTGAAAGCCGCCGCCGCGCTGTTCTCTATGCGGGTTGCGATGGCGGCGTCCTGATGGCGGTTTATGACGTTGATGTAGACCGTCCTGCCATCTTCGGCCAAAACGCTGGTAACGTCGAGGTAGGGAATATTCTTGAAACGGGTGGCATCGAATGTGTCGCCATCCACGAACACGTCGATCGACTCGCCTCGGCAGTTACCCGACATCAGTTTCCACATCCACCACTGGGGCGACTTGTAGAGATTACCCGTCTCGCGGTCTCTCGACACGAGACCCGTGAGCATGGTGTAGTTGGCCATCTTCACAAAGTCTGCGTGGCGTATAAACGAGTTGAGGCACATCGCGTTTGCCATCACCCTCTGGATACCCACCCCGCGGCCGGCCCACTCGTCGACCGAGAGCTTCAGGGGAGTCGCTTCGGGCTTCGTCCAACTCTGCTGCGCCACTATAGCTTTGGGCACTGTGATCTTCTCCTCGAAATCCATCGCCGCCTCACCCACGAAGTGGTAGTGATCGGTAGGGATGTTCTCACCCCAGTAACGATGTACCGATAGATAGTCGGCCACGCCGGTGAAGGCGGTGATCACCTTGCGGTTCCACTCGAGCCAACCTCCGGAGGCTTCGTAATACGACGAGCCGTTGGCCACGAGCTTGATCGTCCTGTCGACGTTCTTAAGCGCTTTGGCGGCCTCGAGACCGATCTTCACATAGTCGTCGGCGTTCTTGTGGCCGTTGATCCAGGGCGCTCCGTCGATCTCGTTACCCAAGTCCCATATCCTGATGTTGTGAGGCTCGGGATAACCGTTCTTCACGCGCAGGTCTGAGAAGTACGTTCCGTTGGGCACATTGCAGTACTCCACCCAGTAGGCGGCATTCTGAATGTCCCCGAGACCGAGGTTGATACAGGTCACGTTCTCCACTCCGAGGGCGCGCCCCAAAGCCACCCACTCGTCGGTACCCACGTGGTTGGTGTCGAACCCTCCCCACGCAAGGTCTTTCCTCACCGGACGCTGATCTTTGGGCCCTATGCCGTCCTGCCAGTTATAGCTCGACAGGTAGTTTCCGCCGGGCCAGCGCATGTTGGTGATGCGCAGTTCGCGTATCGCCTCTATGAAGTCTGTGTTGAATCCGTCGCTGTTGGCGCGCGGCGACGACGGGTCGTAGAGCGGGCCATAGAGGTTGTTCTCTATCGGATGCTCGGTGTCGCGTCCTATGGGCTCCATGAAGGCGCCGTAGATCATGGGGTCGATCTGCCCGATCACACGGTCGGTGTCGATCCTGATGGTGGTGACGCCTCCCTGGGCGGCTCCCACGAGAGGTAGCGCCAGCAGGGCGAGTATAATAAGTTTTTTCATGGTTCGGTATCGTTTTAAAATAGACGTGGGTTTTGCAAATTGGCAAAACCCACGTCTAAGATTAATAAAATTTGATCCAGTCGATCTCGATCGGGCCGGGGCCTGTCTGCATGCGGCGGCCTGCACCGGGCTCCGGCGGAGTGGCGGTGTTTTTAACCACTATGTTCTTCACGCCCGAGGGGCTCGTGGTAACGTTGGCCTCGACCACCATCCATTCGGGATTTCCGGCGGGCACGTCGAAGGTCGCGTTGGGGCTGCCCGAGCCGGTGCCCACGCTGAACGATGCTCCGCGCGGGGCGAGAATACGGGCCAAAACCCTCTGGACGCCCGTGCCGAAGTTCACGTCGTTATACGTCACGTCCGAGCCGGCGGGCAGCATCACTTTCCAACCTGCGAAGTAGTTCGTCCAGCGCTGGAGATATTCGATCGACGCGCCTTCACCCAGAGCCGAGTAGCGGTCGAGATGAATTTCGCTGCGGGCGTCGGAGATACCCACTCCGCGTTCGGTCGGCAACACTTTCTGGATCGTACCGTCGGCGTTGAAGAAAACCTTCTCGATACGCGCCGAGCGGTTCTTGTCGAAGTTGGGCGAGTAGTCGTTGCGGTGATAGAACAGGTACCACTGACCTTCGAACTCCACGAGCGAGTGGTGGTTCGTCCAGCAGCCGTTCTCATGTTCGTCCATTATGACGCCCTTGTACTCGAACGGACCCATCGGGCTGTCGCCCATGCTGTAACAGAGCGCTTCAGTGGTGTTGTTGATCACCCACGGGAAGGTGTAGTAATATTTACCGTTGCGTTCGAACATGAAGGGGCCCTCCTTGAGGCCGCCGCCCTGAGGCAGTTCCACGACGATCGGTTCGCCGTCGAGCTCTTTCATGTTGTCTTTGAGTTTGGCGATACGCATTCCGCCGCCAGCCCATGTGATGTAGGCTTTGCCGTCTTTTGGGTCGATGAACAGACCCGGGTCGATACCCGTCACACCTGGAATCGGCATGGGCTCGGGCACGAACGGGCCGTACGGAGTATCGGACACGGCCACGCCTATGGCGTTGCCGCGGCCCAGGCGCGGATCGAACCCGGCGGGGAAGTAGAAGTAATACTTGCCGTCTTTTTCGATACAGTCGGGCGCCCACATCGAGTAGCCCACGCTGTTGACCCAGGGCACGGTGGCCTGGTCGACGATCTTGCCGTGGTCTACCCAGTCGACGAGGTTGTGCGACGAGAACACGTGGTAGTCGGGCATGTTGAACCACTCCTGCCGCTGGCTTTCGGGCGGTGTGATGTCGTGCGAGGGGTAGACGTACACTCGGCCGTTGAACACACGGGCGGTCGGGTCGGCCGTAAACTGATCTCTGATGATCGGATTTTGAGCGGCGACCGTCCCTACGAAAGCTACGGCGGCGGTCAGAAAGAGAATTTTTTTCATAAAAGGATTAAAGTTGTTATTTGGTGTTTTTTATGGGCGTAAAGCACCAAAAATAGAGATTTATTTTCGAAAAACCAAATAACGATCCCGAAAAGGCTATCTCGGAGCGAAAATAAAATCGAACATGGCACGCCCCCGGTCGTCGGCCCCCATCTTCTTCTTTATGGTGTGCTTTCGCTGCTTTACGATGTTGGTCTCGGTGGAGCCGAAACATATCGCACGTCCAAACGGCGGGAGAGGCAGCAGCGACAGACAGCAAAGTTTTATGTCTCCACCCGTAAGGGCGGGCCACCCCGCACGCAGGGCCCCGGCAAATCCGGCAAACCTCTCCGCCAACTCCGCATCGAGAGCCTCCTGCCTCGCCGTTGTGAGCACACGCGCCTCGCGCCCCGGTTTCTGCGCCGCAAGCCCGGCGATCTCCTCCCACAAAGATGTCTGCTTAAACTCCTCCGCGGCGGCCAGCCAATCCTCCGACTCAGGCTCCGGATGCGCAAAATTCCCCACCTGCAAAGGAGTACCGGCAGCCGAAACGGCAGGCAAACTCTCCCGCCTCCGCGTGCGACCCAACCAAACCCCGCCACCGACGACCAGTACCGCAAACACGATTCCCACGACCACGATAATCTCCTGCCGCCGCTTCAGCCGCGTCGTCTGCCGCGCCATCCGTTCGTCGGCATCGCGCATCAGGCGCATCGTCTCTGCATGGTAGCGGTTGAGGTGCAGCCCCGCCGCGTCGTAGTTACCGAGCTCCATCTCGAGCGCGTTGAGGTAAAGGAACGACTCGGCCCTGATCCACGTACTCTCCGACCGCGCACTCTCCCTGAGATGCTCCCGCGCAAGATCGTAATCCCCCCGCTCGAAAAGCCCCAAACCCTCGACCAGCGCCAAAGTATCCGCCGAAGGTTCCTCCGCCACGACCGGCGCCCCGACCCTCGCGCAAGACACACCGCTCGCGGCCGGCAGTCCCAAGACCACCGCCGCAAGCAGCGCCAAAAGAGTATTTTTAACGAAGGCCAAACCGCCCCAAAGATACGCTTTTTTAGGGCGTGTTGGCATAAGTCCGGATATTTGATTTCGACGGGTGATTTTTCGTCATGCAAGACAAATTTTGGAGGAAATGTCGGTGCATTGGCGAGAAAATTTGGCGCCGCAGGGCGGAAAATCGACCCGAAAACGGGTGTGCGGACTTATGCTAACACGGCTTAGAGAGGACGGACATCCTCGGAGTTGATGTTGAGGGTTGCGGGCCGGCCGGCATAGCGCACCGACGACGCACCGCTGGTTCTCGTGGTGAGCGTGCCCGAAGTATTGACACGCGCCGACGACGCTCCCGAAACGTTGATCGACACGTCGCGGGCGGCAAACCTGTCGGCGCGAATTTCCGATGCTCCGCTGGCCGTCCATTCACCCTGTCCGCCGTCGCCCTCAAGGCTGATGTCGGAAGCTCCCGAGGCGCCGATCTTCGAATATTCGAGGCCACGCGCAACGATATTTATGTCGCACGCACCCGAAGCCACCACGGTCAGTTCCCTCGTCGCGTCGAGTGTCAGCGAGGCGTCGCTCGCACCGCTGCACTGCAACTTCACCTGAGGGCTCGACAGTGCCAGCGAACCCTTTATGTCGCTCGCACCCGAGAGTTGGATGTCGACCGACTCGCCGGGGAAGGTGTCGGTGGTCTGAAGGTCTGTCGCACCCGACAGGCGCACTGTTGCCAGACTCGGCAGGTGGAGCGTCAGGCGCATCACCTTCTCGCGGTCGGGAAGACGGTTGTAGGTCCTCTGCACGGAGTTGGGCATTTGGCGCATGCTCACCGTGACTACGCCGTCGGAGGATCGCGAAAGTCTCACATACTCCTCGTAGCCGGAGCTGATCTCTACGACGGCCTTTGTCTGGAGACTTTTTACAAGAACCACGTCGAAAGCCGACGAAGCGGCGACACCGGTAATTCGGTCGCCTTCGAAATGTGTCTCCGTGGAGACTCGTTGTGCCGCAGCGGCGGCAGGTGCAAGCAGCATGGCTGCGACAAATGCGATAAACAGATTTTTCATAGTTATGCGATTTTGTGTGATTTCAACGGCAAAGATATGCCGCCATATTCCCCGCCGCAAGCTTTTACGGTTATATGACCGGTTAGAAAAGAGATCAACCCACGACTGGCGCAGGTTTATCAACTTGTGCCCTACCCACCATCCACCGCAACAACATCCCATTCGCAACAGACAAGCCCTCCAACAAAAAAAAGCCGCCCCCAATCGGACGGCTAAATCTTTTTTAAAGGAAAAAAGGCGGATTTTAATGAAAAAGGGCGGGCTAATAAACGCACACACCCCCCCTCTCCTGGCCTGGCCTTACTTCTTGGCGGTTTCGACGGATACTTTGCGGAATTCCTTCAGGAGTTTGGAGAGTTCGAGTGCCGATTTGCGGGCACGTGTTCCGGCGGCTTTGTTTCCTTTTTCGAGCTGAAGCTGCATATTTTCTTGCAGGCTTTCGATCTCGGCATTGATCTTCGGTACGAGGTTTTTCATAATGGATTAAGTTTTTATTAGAGAGTTAAAGTTTTTGCTTTGGCGCAAAGGTGCTTAAAAAAAATGTAAATACCAAACGAATAGGCGAAATTATGACGTAAAAATCGCATTGAGACACCCTTTTGAGGCCGAAAGTGACAAAAGTCACCGCCATCTCCCCGAAAATAGCACGGCGGGGTGTGAAAAATCCCCGAAAATGGGGATTTACGCCGCCGCCAAAATACACTACCTTTGTCGTGAATAAAAGCAGTAAAGATACAGGCATGAGATTATCGGATTTACAGACCGGCGAAACGGGCTATATAACAAGAGTATCGGGCCACGGAGGTTTCCGTCGCCGCATCATGGAGATGGGATTCGTCAGAGGGCAGAAGGTCGAGGTGATCCTGAACGCACCTTTGAAAGACCCCATCAAATATAGTGTTATGGGCTACGAGGTGTCGCTGCGCCGGGGCGAAGCGGCCATGATCGAGGTGGTGACCGAGGCCGAGGCCGCAGCCGTAGTCGAATCCACCTCCGGCAGCAGCCGCGGCAAGGGCAAGAGCAACGGAACGAGTGCCGACGACAACCGCAGCATCGAGAAGATAGTCTCCAGCCGCCGCAAGAGGATCGAGATAGCCCTCGTGGGCAATCCCAACAGCGGCAAATCGTCGCTCTACAACGCTCTGAGCGGCGGCCACGAGCACGTTGGTAACTACGGCGGGGTGACGGTCGAGGCAAAGAGGGGTACTTTCCGCCACGGCGGCTACGAGTTCGTGATCTACGACCTGCCTGGCACCTACGCGCTGTCGCCCTACACCCCCGAGGAGCTTTTCGTGCGCCACCACCTCACCGAACATATTCCCGACGTGATAGTGAACGTCGTTGCGGCGAGCAACCTCGAACGAAACCTCTATCTGACCACCGAACTTGTCGACATCGCGCAGGATATGGTGATCGCGCTCAACATGTACGACGAACTCACCGCAAGCGGAGCGAGGCTCGACGCCGCCACTCTCGAAACTCTGCTGGGTACCCCCGTGGTGCCGGTGGTTGCGCGCGACGGCCGGCGGATCAACAACCTGCTCGACGCCATAATCGAACTCTACGAGGGCCGCAACGCCGCCGTGCGCCACATCCACATCAACCATGGCCCCGTCATAGAGGAGGCTGTCGCCGAACTTCGCCGCACTATGACCCCCGACTTCGACAGTTTCCCCAAACACTTCTCGCGCCGCTACCTGTTGCTGAAATTCCTCGAGCGCGACAGCGAGGTCGAGGCGCAGCTCGCCGCCGCCTGCCCCCGCTACGCCGAGTGGGTACCCGTGCGCGACACCCTCGTGGCGAAGGTCGAAAAAGAGTTGGGCGAGGATATCGAGACCGCCATCACCGACGAGAAGTACGGCTTCATAGCCGGTGCCCTGCGCGAAACCTTCACCCCCGGAAAACAGGAGCGCCGCTCGGCCACTGCCGCCATCGACGCCGTGGTGACACACAAGCTGTGGGGTTTTCCCGTCTTCTTCTTCCTTATGTGGGTCATGTTCGAGCTGACGTTCAAAGTGGGTGAGTACCCGATGGCGTGGATCGAGTCGGGCGTCGCCTGGCTCGGGGGGCTCGTGGGACATGTGATGGCTCCGGGGCCGCTGCACGACCTGCTCGTCGACGGCATCATAGGCGGGGTGGGGAGCGTGATCGTGTTTCTGCCCAACATCCTGATCCTCTTCCTGTGCATCTCGTTCATGGAG
>DBDQ01000031.1 GCA_002293665.1 Alistipes sp. UBA928
TTAAAAAGCCCGCAAAGATAAAAAGATTTTGCCACTTGGCAAAATCTTTTCAATTCACGTCGAAACATTTTGGTCTCGAAGAGGCTCCTGCAAAATCAATCGCCGGCGTTCCGGCTCAATCCTCGATGTCGCCTAAAGCGGCGTTCCACGGTTTGAGGATGCCGCGTTTGGAGGAGCGCACGAATTTTACTATCTCGTCCCTCTCGGGCGAGCGGGGCACGGTGTCTTCGATGATGTCGCAGGCGCGGCCGTAGCCGTAGCCGCTTTGGAACAGCAGGCGGAATATCTCCTGTATCTCGGCGATCTTCTCGGTAGAGAACTGGCGCCGCCTGAGGCCGATGAAGTTGGCTCCCACGAACGACAGCGGAGTGCGCGCGGCCTTCACATAGGGCGGAACGTCCTTGCCCACGAGCGAACCGCCGCTCACCATAGAGTGCGTGCCGATCCTGACGAACTGGTGTACTGCCGAGTGGCCCGAGATTATGGCCCAGTCGCCCACTTCGACCTCGCCGCCCAACAACACGCTGTTGACGATCACGCAGTGGCTGCCCACCACACAGTCGTGGGCGATGTGGGCGCACGACATGATCAGGTTGTAGCTGCCAACGGTGGTTTTGCCTTTGGCAGCCGTGCCGCGGTTGATGGTCGCGCCCTCCCTGACGGTGTTGTAGTCGCCCATCTCGACGGTCGAATACTCGCCTTTGAACTTGAGGTCTTGCGGTACCCCGGCGATCACGGCTCCCGGATGGATGCGGCAACCTTTGCCCATTCGCGTTCCTTCGAGGACTATGGCGTGCGGGCCGATCCAGCAGTCGTCGCCGATGACGGTATCGGCCGCCACATACGCGAAGGGCTCCACCGTCACATTCTTACCTAATTTCGCCTCGGGATGGACAAAGGCCAGATTGCTTACCATATCTTGTTGTTAGTTATAACTCATGACTGTTTCTTGCCGCTCGGGGTCACCTGGGCCATCATGTCGGCTTCGCAGGCGAGGCGGTCGCCCACAAAAGCCTTTGCCTCCATGTGTACCAGCCCGCGGCGGATCGGCTCCAACAAGCGCAGCTCGAACTGGAGCACGTCGCCCGGAACGACTTTCGTCTTAAAACGAACGCCGTCGATCTTCAAAAAGTATGTCGAGTATTGAAAATCGGGGGCCATTCCGTGCAGAGCGAGTATTCCGCCGCACTGCGCCATTGCCTCGACTATGAGCACTCCCGGCATAACGGGCTCGTCGGGGAAGTGGCCCACGAAAAAGGGCTCGTTGACCGTCACGCTCTTGATGCCCACAATGCTCTCGTCGTCGATGCACACGATCTTGTCGACCAGCAGGAAGGGCGGACGGTGGGGCAGGCGGTTCTTGATGGCGTTGATATCGTAGATCGGCTCGACGCCCGGATTGTAGCGGAAGGTGGGCTTGGCGCCCTCCTTGCGCATCTGTTTGCGCATCATTTTCACCGTTTCGGTGTTGGCGAAGTGGCCCGGCCGGGTCGCCATGATGCGTCCCTTGATGCGGATACCCATCAGCGCGAAGTCGCCCAACACGTCGAGCAGTTTGTGCCGTGCCGGCTCGTTGTGGAAGTGGGGGTCGACGTTGTTGAGGTATCCGGCCTGCACCTCGATGCCCGGTTTGTTGAACAAGGTGCGCAGACGGTCGAGTTCGCCGTCGCCCACAGGGTGCTCCACCACCACGATGGCGTTGTCGAGGTCGCCACCTTTAATAAGGTTGCCGGCGAGCAGCGGTTCGAGTTCGTGCAGAAACACGAACGTGCGGCACGGGGCGATTTCGGCGGCGAACGAGTCGCGCGTCTCGTCGAACACGGCGTACTGGTTGCCCAACACCCGGCTGTTGTAGTCTATGTGAACGTTCACCGAGAGGTGATCGTCGGGATACAACTCTATCGCGACACCTTTTTCGGGTATGGTGAACGAGATTTTCTCGGTCACCTGATAGTATTTGATCTCGCACTCCTGTTCGGCGAGGCCCACCCGTTCGATGGCGGCGGCGTATTCGCGGGCCGAGCCGTCCATGATGGGCACCTCGGGGCCGTCGATCTCAATCACGGCGTTGTCGACGCCCATCGTCCACAGGGCGGCCAGGATATGTTCGACGGTCGAGATCTTCACCTCGCCCCGTCCGATGGTTGTGTTGCGCGAGGTGTCGACCACGAAATCGGCCATAGCGGGTATCTCCGGAGAGCCCTCGAGGTCGACGCGGCGGAACCTGATACCATGATTGTCTTCGGCGGGTGTGACGGTCATCTTCACGGCTACTCCCGTGTGCAGACCTCGCCCGTTAAATGTCACGGGTGACTTTAAAGTCTTCTGTTTGTTCGACATCTGTGTAGCGTAATGCGTAATTTTGGAGACAAAGGTATTAATTTTTTGTAAAATCCCATCCCCCAATAGTCAAATTCTCACCCCTACCGGTACGCTGTACGAAATAGTTAAGAGGATGATCTGCCGTGAGGCGTTTGGATTGTTCGTCAATTTTTGTTATCATTGTGCCCAATTCACAATCCCAATTTAAACCCTATTAATAGACCACTATGAAAAAAATCGTGTTTTTTGCAGTTGCCGCGCTCACAGCGTTCGGAGGCAATGCCCAAAGTCAAATCAAAACCCTTCAGGAAGCCTACAAAGACCACTTCTCGATCGGAGTAGCCATCAGCATGGGGAGCATCATCTCCACCGACCATGCACTGCAAATCAAGCAGATGTACAACAGCATCACCGCCGAGAACGACTTTAAACCCATCATCACCCAGCCCCAGGAGGGTGTGTGGAACTGGTCGAACGCCGACAACATCGCCCGTTTCGCAACCTCGAACAACATTCCCCTGCGCGGCCATTGCCTGATATGGCACGGGCAGACCGGACGCTGGATGTTCTACGACGACAGGGGCAGGTTGGTGAAAAAGGAGGTGCTGTTTGAGCGCATGCGTACCCACATCCACACCGTGATGAACCGTTATAAAGGACGCATCTATGCATGGGACGTTGTAAACGAGGCGATCGCCGATGCTGAAGACGCCGAAAATCCCTACCGCCAGTCGCTCTATTATCAGATTTGCGGCAGCGACGAGTTCATTCGCAAGGCGTTCGAGTTCGCCCGTGAGGCCGATCCCGACGCACTCCTGTTCTACAACGACTACAACGAGTCGGTGCCCCACAAGCGCGACCGCATATACAATATGGTGAAAGAGATGAAGGCAGCCGGTGTGCCCATCGACGGGATCGGCATGCAGGGCCACTACAACATCTACGAACCCTCGGAGGCAGACTTTCGCGCCGCGGTGGAACTCTACTCGACTGTGGTCGACCACATCCACATCACCGAACTCGACGTGAGGGTCAACAGGGAGATGGGCGGACAGCTCGAAGGAGGTGCCGGCGCACAGGCGCTGACCCCCGAACTCGAAGCGCGTCAGGTGGCACAGTACGACATGCTGTTCCGCGTGATGCGCGAAAACAGCGCCAAGATCGACAACGTTACTTTCTGGAACACCGACGACGCCAACACATGGCTCGACGGCCGTCGGGGCAGCAGCCTGCGCAACTACCCGCTGTTGTTCGACGACAATCTCCAGCCCAAGAAAGCTTACTACAAGATAATCGACTTCTGAATCCACAACCTTTAATCATGAAAAAAAGCATCGTTTACGCCCTTCTGGCGGTGGTCATTGCGACCGCCGCCGGAACGGCTTGTGCCCCGAAAATGAAAACCGCCCAAGATTCCCTCGTGCCCTGGACAAAGGGGGCGCGTGAAACGGGCAAGTACCGCAATCTTCTTAAAGAGGCCGGCTACACCGACGCTCAGATCAAAGCCAAGATCGACTCGATATGGTGGGTGATTTACGAAGGGCCCGACAAAGCCTACGCCGAAGTGGGCAGCGACATGGCTTACATGTCGGATGTGAAGAACAACGACGTCCGTACCGAAGGTATGTCCTACGCGATGATGGTGGCAGTGCAGTTCGACAAGAAGGATATGTTCGATCGGCTGTGGCGCTGGGCGAAGAAGTACATGCAGCATAAAGAGGGCCCGCAGAAAGGCTACTTCATCTGGACGGCCCGCACCGACGGCTCCACAGGGCGAACCCTGCCCGACGGAACGGTGCGCCTGCCGGGGCCTGCGTCCGACGGCGAGCTGTACTTTGTCACCGCGCTGCTGTTTGCATCCAACCGCTGGGGCGACGACACCGGCATTGACTACAAGGGAGAGGCGAAGTATATTCTCGACTGCATGTTCGAAAAAACGGGCGAGGAGGGCATCCACAACATCTTCAACACGGAGAACAAGCTGATCACCTTCACCCCCGACGGCAACGGATGGCAGTACACCGACGTGTCGTACCATCTGCCCGCTTTTCTTGAAGTGTGGGCCGAGTTTGCCGACGACGGACGGGCCGATTTCTGGCGCGAGGCTGCCGCCGCGTCGAGAGCATATCTCCACAAAGCCACGCATCCTGTGACCGGAATCAATCCCGACCTCACCAATTGGGACGGCACACCCTACGGCAACCGCCTCTTCTTCTACGACTCGTGGAGAGTGCCGATGAACATCGCGATGGATTACAGTTGGTATAACAAGGATGCCGAGTGGCAGCAGGGCTACGCCAACCGTTTCCAAAAGACGCTGGCCGACCGCTACGGCGTGTCGAGCTATCCCGACCAGTTGGCTCTCGACGGCAGCGAACCCGAATGGTACTTCGGCGCGGGCGGTTTCCATACCCTGCGCCACTCCATAGGTTTCACCGGCACGATGGCCACAACGGCACTCATGGCGACCGACGGGTTGGGGTGGGAGTTTGTGCACGATTTCTGGAACCAGCGGCTCGAACGCTATGAGGATGGCTACATCGACACTTACTACGACGGGTTGATCTCGCTTTTCGCTTTGATGCACCTGAGCGGGCAATATCGTATCATTTTGCCGTAAAAAATTGGTAAAAGAGCATGNNCATGCTCTTTTACCAATTTTTTACTATCTTTGCACGTTGAATAGAGGTAGTATTAGTACTCGCCGCAAAAAATAAAGAACCACAGCCCGTTTTCTGTTTGGCGACCAGAACGGGACTGTGGCCATGGAGGGAAGAGGGGGAGAGAAGAGAGATTTGTCCGGAAAGTCCGGCGTCTCTCTCTTTGACAGTATCGCAACCCTCCGACGGCGATACAAACTCGGCACAAAGATGAATAAAAAATATATCAACTCCAAATATACTGACCCAAAAATTTGCAATAATGTCAATTAAAAAACGACTCGATCTGGTTGTCAAAGAGTTAGGTTTGTCCGGCCGGGCATTCGAAAAGGAGTGCGGATTAGCGAACGGATCGTACTCGAGCATAAGGGACGGAGTGGGGGCGGATAAGTTGAATAAAATATTATTCAGATACCCACAGGTCTCCGCCGACTGGCTTATAAGCGGTTGCGGAGAAATGATGAAACCGGTGAAAAAAACATCTTCGACGGGTGATTCTGGCTCGATTTTTGCAGGAAACGACATGCTTTCCCGCAATCAAATAACTCGAGAAGAAATGAAAACCATCGTGTTTCAAATGGCCGGCATACTCGCCGGACACCAACAGGAGATCGCCAAATTGATTTCGGAATTGGAACTCAACGGAAAGAGATCGGACAGACTGTTGGACATCATCGAACATGGATTCGCAAGGGATGATGACAATGCCCCGAGGATGGAGTCCGTAAGTTTCCATGCTCCCGGCGTGAGCGTCGATTGATCTTCGCATCCCCGGGTGGGAGGGACGAATAGTATTCGTTAATCCCGTTCGAAAATTTTGACTATCTTTGCGCTATGGCACAAAGGTATCTGACATTGCTTGTGGCCGCTGGAACGCTCCTGGGGTTAGCGGGTTGTGCCGGTGGCCGTTCCAAAGTTGCCGACGCGGCGGGCGGCTCTTCCGCCGCCATCTCCAGCCCCTCCATCGAAAATTGCGATTCATTGAACGTCAATCCCCGCCACGCCACCGGTTTCGAAGTGGAGCGCAGGGAGGGCTACCGTCTGCTCACGCTGCACGATCCGCAGGAGGAGTCGGGTGGGGTGAGCAGTTTTGCGCTCGTTCCGCGCGGCACGTCGCCGGAGATTCCCGCGGGGGTGGAGCGGGTCGAGGTGCCGGTGCGCAGTGTGATCTGCATGACCTCGCTGCAACTTTCGAACCTGATAGCGCTCGGCCGTACCGACGCCGTGGTAGGGATCACCTCGACCCGCCATCTGCGCAACGCCGACATGCAGGCGCGCATCGCCGACGGTCGCACGCGCAGGATCGGCATCGAGGGGAACTTCGATCCCGAGGTGATAATGGGCATAGACCCCGATCTGATAATCATATCGCCCTACAAGCGGGGCGGCTACGACAACCTGCGCCAGGTGGGGATTCCGCTTCTTCCCCATTTCGGGTATCAGGAGACCACGCCCCTGGGACAGGCCGAGTGGATAAAGTGTGTGGGCGAACTGCTGGGTCAGCGTGCCGAGGCCGACACTATCTTCGCGGGCATCGAGCGGCGCTACGAACGGCTCCGTGCGCTGGCCGACACGCATCTTCGCGCCGGGGATGGCACAACCGAAGTGCGTCCAACGGTGCTGTCGGGCGAACTGAGAGGCGGCAACTGGTACGCCGTTGGGGGTGAGAGCTATCTGGCGCGGCTGTTTCGCGACGCCGGGGCCGACTATTTCCTCGCCGGCGACACGCGGGCGGGTGGAGTCACGCTCGATTTTGAGAGCGTCTACGCCGGGGCCTCGGGTGCGCGCTACTGGAGGATACTCAACAGTTTCGACGGCACGTTCTCCTACGACGCGCTGCGCAGGGAGGATGCGCGTTACGCCGACTTCAGGGCGTGGAGGGAGCGGGGGATCGTCTACTGCAACATGAGCGAGGTGCCATTCTACGAGGCCACACCCGTCGAGCCCGACGTGGTGCTGGCCGACTTCATTAAGGTTTTCCATCCGGAGTTGGTGCCCGACCACGAGCCGGTCTACTATAAACTTCTGAGATGAGACGCTCGCGGGGGTGGTTGATGGTTGTGCTCGGAGCGGCGATAGTCGTTTCGGGTGTGGCCAACCTGCTACTGGGGGCGGTGGAGATACCTCTCGGGGCTGTGGTCGACATTCTCACGGGTGGCGACGGAGGGTCGGAGGTGTGGCGCAACATCATTCTCAAGTCGCGCCTGCCGCAGACGCTCACGGCGCTCGTCGCGGGTGCGGGTCTGGCTGTGAGCGGTCTGTTGATGCAGACCGTTTTTCGTAATCCTTTGGCAGGGCCGTCGGTACTTGGTATAAGTTCGGGGGCGAGCCTCGGGGTGGCCTGCGTGGTGTTGGTGTCGGGCCTCGGGGGTAGGGCGCTGAGCCGTTTGGGCTATGTGGGCGACGCGGCATTGTCGGTGGCGGCCATAACGGGCGCGATGGCGGTGATGGCGCTCATAGCATGGGTGTCGCAGCGGGTTAAGGGCAATGTGACGCTGCTTATCATAGGCGTGATGATCGGCTATGTGGCCAACGCCGTGATCGGGGTGCTGAAGTTTTTCAGCGTCGAGGAGGACATCAGCGCCTATGTGATATGGGGGCTGGGCAGTTTCGCGAGTGTGTCGGGGGGGCAGGTGGTGCTGTTCGTAGCGATTATGTGCATGTTGCTGCCGCTTACTTTTTTGTTGACAAAGACTTTGAACCTGATGCTGCTGGGCGACGGATACGCCCGCAACCTGGGGCTCGACGTGCGGCGGGCGCGCCTCGTGGTGATCGTGGCATCGGGGGTGCTGGTGGCGATCGTGACTGCCTACTGCGGCCCGATCATGTTTTTGGGATTGGCCGTGCCGCATCTTTGCAGGGGGGTGTTCTCGACCTCCGACCACAGGGTGCTGATCCCGGCGTCGATGCTTTGCGGGGCGGCGCTGGCGTTGGTGTGCAATCTCATTGCGCGCATGCCGGGGTTCGAAGGGGTGTTGCCTGTCAACTCGGTGACGGCTTTGATCGGTGCGCCGGTGGTGATGTGGGTGCTGTTCAGGCGGCGGCGTAAGAGCGATTTTGCGGAATGACGGAGGACGGAGCCATAATCATAGAGGATTTGACGATCGGCTATTGCCGGCGGCGGGGGGCGAAGGTGGTCGCCACGGGGCTCGACGCCTCGATCCCCGGCGGTGAACTGACCTGCCTGCTGGGACAGAACGGGGTGGGGAAATCTACGCTGCTGCGCACTCTCTCGGCGTTTATGCCGCCTCTCGGTGGAGAGGTTTTGCTGTTCGGGCGACCGTTGGCGGGTTATTCCGTCGCCGAACTGTCGCGTACAGTGGGGGTGGTGCTCACCGAGCGCACGGGCATTGTGAATCTCACTGCGAGGGAGATAGTCGGTTTCGGCCGCAATCCCTACCTCGGTTTTTGGGGGCGGCTTTCGCGAGGCGATTATGCGGTGGTCGACGAGGCGATAGAGATGGTGGGGATCGAGGCGCTCGGCGACCGGATGGTGCAGACGCTTTCGGACGGAGAACGGCAAAAAGTGATGATCGCCAAGGCGCTGGCTCAGCAAACCCCCGTGATATTTCTCGACGAGCCGACGGCGTTCCTCGATTTCCCGAGCAAGGTCGAGACCATGCACCTGCTGAGGCGGTTGGTGCGCGAGACGGGTAAGACGATATTTCTTTCGACCCATGACCTCGAACTGGCGTTGCATACTGCCGACCGGCTGTGTGTCATGAAAGAGGGGCTGAGGGTAGGCACGCTCGACTCACTCTCGGCCGATGGCACTATGCAGGGGTTTTTCTCCGACCGCGGTATCACTTTCGATCCCGATCGCCGCGCCTATCTTATCTGAAAAATATCGCCCTCCTCGGAGATGAGGAGGATGGTGAGGCGGCCTTCGGGAAGAAGGGGGGCGCAGTGGGTGTGGCAGGCGGTGATCAGGGCGGGCATGAAGAGCGCGCGGTCGGTGGGGGAGAGGGCTGTCCAGAGTTCGCGGGCGAGGGTCATGCGG
>DBDQ01000044.1:0-1743 GCA_002293665.1 Alistipes sp. UBA928
ATCGGCGAACTGCCCACCCTGCCTTTGCCTAAAAGTAATGCGGGAGCGTCGCTTCTGTCGCATTTGTTGGTCGGTAAATATCAAGACCATCTTCCGCTGTATCGCCAAATCGAAATCCTGCGCAGAGAGGGTGTTCATCTGTCGGCCTCGACCGTTAACGATTGGAACGCAGGAGGTATTGATTTACTCAAGCCGATCTATAAGGCACTTCGCCAGAGGGTATTGGGAAGCGATTACATTCAGGTTGACGAAAGCACCATTCCCGTGATGGATAAAGACCGGCCAGGCGCCACGCGTAAGGGTTATCACTGGGTGGTTCGTTCGCCCGAAGAAAAATGCCTGTTTTTTCATTACGATCATGGATCACGAGGGCAACATGTGGTCGTTGAGTTGTTGAAAGATTACAAAGGAGCGGTTCAGAGCGACGGCTATGGTGCCTATAAAATATACGAGGATAAGGAGGGTGTTTTGCTATTAGGTTGCTGGGCCCACGTTCGGCGTAAATTCGAACAAGCGTTGGGCAATGATCCGCCCCGGGCGAAGTACGCAATGGAACAGATAGGGTGTCTATATGTGATCGAGAGACGAATCTTGGATGAGGGACTGACAAAACAACAGGCAGAGCGTCTTCGTAAAGAAGAAGCCTATCCACTCGTGCGCGCTTTCGAACAGTGGCTGGAACAAAACAGATCGGCCGTATTGCCTAAATCGCGTATCGGCATGGCGATCAACTATGCCTATGGCATCTACCCCCGCTTGGGCCGATATGTTGTCGACGGCCGCTACCGCATAGATAATAATCTGGCGGAAAACGCTGTACGTCCATTGGCGCTGGGACGTAAGAATTATCTGTTCTGCCAAAACCACGAGGCGGCTGAGCGGACGGCGATAATCTACTCCCTGCTCGGCACCTGCAAGGTGTGCGGGGTAAATCCCACCGCATGGCTTACCGATGTGTTGTCCAGAATACAGGATCACTCAGGGCAGAGACTCGATGAATTATTGCCCGACAAATGGGCCGAGAGGCGTTTAGCCGCCGCCCGCTCCTAAATCCCATAACGTTCGCACAACCGCTTTACCTGGGTGGCTTGGAAAGAGCGTCCCCGGCTGGTTCTGAATCCTTGTTCGTTAAGCTCGGCGGCCATCTGCATATATGACTTACCCGAAAGGCGAAAAATTCGTATTAGGGCTGCGGCCCGTTGATTATTACCATTATCCAGAGCTTTCCTGTGATTAGTTGCGACGCTGTTGGATATTGCGCGGGGCAGATTCTTCAACAGGTTCTCCGGCTTGCCCAATATCGCTCCGCGCTCTTTCTTCGCCTGCAGGGCCGCACGGGTACGGGCAGAGATCAGTCCGGCTTCGTACTCGGCAATCGAGGATAGAATATGCAACACCAAACGGTTTGCCTGTGGAAAATCACAAAAAACGATATCCACATCACTCTCCAACAGACGGCTCGTAAACGCCACATTCCGGGATAGTCTGTCCAACTTAGCGCATATCAGGGTCGATTTATGCTCCCGGCATAACTTCAGCGCCTCCTTCAGTATCGGGCGGTTATTGTTCTTACCCGTCTCTGTCTCTACAAACTCATGCAGGATAGCCGATTCATTTTTTACATGGCGGTGAATAATATCTCTCTGTACTTCGATGCCTAATCCGCTAATCTGCTGTCTAACCGTGCTTTGGCGAAGATAGGCAATGTATGTTTTCATTTACATTCAAGTATTTTACGATTAC
>DBDQ01000044.1:1829-3484 GCA_002293665.1 Alistipes sp. UBA928
TACATCTGGAACTGTGCCTCATACGATGGCGGATTTAGCTAAGGAAAGAGATGGCGCGGTCGAAAAACCGCGCCATCTCTTTTTCACAAAGCGCCCCGGTCTACAACGAATACCCAGGACGGTACTGGTAGTGCAGTTTCGCGGTAGCTTCAGCGTCATTGCCCATAAATTTCTCGACTATGGGGTTCCACTGCACCGGACGGCCGAGTTCGTAGGCGATGTTGCCCAGCGTACAGACGGTACACGAACTGTGGCCGATCTCGACGGGAACATTCGGGTCCTTGCGGCTGCGCATCGACCGTATGAAGGTCTCCATGTGCGGCACGTTGGTCTCGTATTCGCCACTGCCGCCACTGCCGTCCGCTCCGGGCAGCAAAGACGGATCGGAAGCCAGCACCTGACCGCGCACGACCTGGATCCAGCCCCCCTCGCCGTAGAACTTGCATCCCTGCTTACCGCCGTCGAACTGCTCCATGGTCACGATGGTGCCGTTGTCGTACTTGTATGTCAGGTGGTCGTAGAAGCTGACGCCGGGAGGAATGATCTCCACGGGGCCACTGCGGTCTTTACCGAGCGCCCACTGCACGATGTCGAACATGTGTGCGCCCCAGTCGGTCATGTAGCCGCCGCCCATGCCCTGATACCAGCGCCATGCACCCCAAACCGTCTCGCCCTGCTCTGGATTGAGTGAAATGAGCGGGTTCAGGTCGTTGTTGAAGTGGAATTTTTGCGACAACGGGCCGTGCCATTTGTCCCAATCGAGCCCCGAGGGAACAGGTTGTTCGGGCAGATCGTAAGGTATCGGCGCGGCGGGGTCTCCCACATACACCTTCGCTTTCAGTACCTTGCCCAGACGTCCTTCCCGCAACAGATTGGAAACGTGGAGGAACTCGGACGAGGAGCGTTGCTGGCTTCCCACCTGCAATATGCGGTTGTTGTCCCTGACGGCCTTGATGAGTTGCTGCCCTTCGTAGATGGTATAGGTCATCGGCTTTTCGAGATAGACATCCTTACCTGCGCGACAGGCTGCAACGGCTATTACGGCGTGGAAATGGTCGGGTGTGGCGATTATCACCCCGTCGATGTCGGTGCGGGCCAAAAGATCGGCGTAGCTTTCGTAGGTCTTCACATCGACCCTCTGTCCGGCTTCGGCGTAGTGGGCCTTCACGCTCGCCTCGAACCTCTGCCTTTTGATGTCGTAGAGGTCGGCTCCGGCCACGATCCTCACATCGGGTACGCGGAGAGCGCCGCGAAGGAGCGACATGGCCTGCCTGCCGAGGCCTATGAAGCCGAGGTTGATAACGTCGTTGGCACCGGCCCTTCTTGTCCTGCTCTGTGGTGCGGCCGAAAGAATACCGGGCATGAGCATTGCTCCGGCGGCTCCTGCCGCAGAAAAACGGATAAAATCACGTCTCGATAATTTTGAACTCATAATCAGATATTTTATTTATGTTAGGGGAAATTCAGATTAAGTTTTAAGCGCAACTTCCCGGCGCACGATTTTCAAAGTTACAAATATATTTTCGAATATGCAAAAAAAGAGAGAAGCCCGACTTTCGGCCGGGCTTTTTTCTCATTGCGTCTGTCGCGCGCTATTGTTCGCTCAGGGCGGCGTGGGCTGCCGAAAGTTTCGCTATGGGCACGCGGAACGGCGA
>DBDQ01000003.1 GCA_002293665.1 Alistipes sp. UBA928
TCCAGAACTCGGTCATCTCGGGTGCCATTCGCGGCGGGACGGGATACTCCCGGGCGCTGCCGGCAGGCTGTTGGGCGGTTGCCGCGCAGGCGAGGAGGGCGAGGGCGGCGGAAAGGATCGTTCTTTTCATCGTTACTTCAGTTTGTTTTAGGTTATTTAAGGAATTAATGGTTCAAACATAAGCGGGTCGTGGAACCGGGGATCGAAGGCGTCGTGCGTCTCGACGCGCACGAGGTGTCCCTTCGAGTCGAAGTGGTAGAGTTTGACACTGGCTACATACCTGTCCTCTTCGGGCCCGGCGAAGTGCTCTATCCGGTATACCGAGTAGTCGGCGGTGAGTGCGTCGAGTTCGGCGTGCTGACCGGCGAGTTTTTTGAACTCGTCGACCGACATCCCGATCCTCACCTCGTTTGCAATGGCCGAGGGGCTCCTCAGAACCACCCCGCACGCGGCCGTCATAAATGCGACGGCGGCGATCACTATCAATTTCTTCATCTGTTCAGTCCCTTCTTACTATCCTGGCTCCGAGGGCGTTGAGCCGTCCGTCTATATTTTGGTATCCGCGGTCNNGTCGATGTTCTGGTAGCCGCGGTCTATCTGCTCGATGTTCTGTATCACGCTCACCCCGTCGGCCGACATGGCGGCGATCAGCAGCGCGACCCCGGCGCGAATATCGGGCGAGGTCATGCGCGTGGAGCGAAGCGTGAATTTGTGGTCGTGGCCGATTACGGTGGCGCGGTGGGGATCGCACAAAATTATCTGAGCCCCCATGTCGATCAGTTTATCCACGAAAAACAGGCGGCTTTCGAACATCTTCTGATGGATCAGCACACTGCCCCGCGCCTGGGTCGCGACTACCAAAAACACCGACAGCAGGTCGGGCGTAAGGCCCGGCCAAGGTGCGTCGGCGATCGTCATGATACTCCCGTCGATGAACGACTCTATGCAGTAGTGATCCTGCTTCGGCACGTGAATATCGTCGCCGCGTTGCTCGAAAGCTATCCCCATGCGTGCGAACTGCTGCGGAATAATGCCCAGTTCCTCATAAGCCACGTCGCGTATCGTAATCTCGCTGCGGGTCATGGCGGCCATGCCTATGAAACTCCCCACCTCGATCATGTCGGGCAGACAGCGGTGGTCGGTGCCGCCCAAATACTCCACCCCCTCGATGGTGAGCAGGTTCGAGGCTATGCCCGAGATGCGTGCACCCATCCTGTTGAGCATCTTGCACAACTGCTGAAGGTATGGTTCGCAGGCGGCATTGTAGATCGTCGTGAAACCGCGCGCCATCACGGCGGCCATCACAATGTTGGCCGTGCCGGTGACCGACGCCTCGTCGAGCAGCATGTAGGCGCCTCGCAACGGGCGCCCGGAGACGGTGAAGAAGTCGTCGCCGGCGTCGAAGTCGAACGTCGCCCCCAACTTCTGGAAACCTATGAAGTGGGTGTCGAGCCTGCGCCGTCCTATCTTGTCACCGCCCGGTTTGGGCAGATGCGCCTCGCCGAAACGCGCCAAAAGCGGCCCCATTATCATCACCGATCCGCGCAGCCGCGTGGCCCGCTCGCGAAAATCGCCGGTTTTCATGTAGTCGAGGTCTATGTCGGCGGCACGGAACGCCCACGTGTCGGGAGAAATCCTCTCCGTCTCCACGCCGAGGCACTCCAGAAGCTCTATGAGTTGAAGAACGTCGACTATCGCGGGAATGTTCGATATCACAACCCGCTCCGGGGTGAGGAGCGTTGCGCAGATCACTTCGAGCGCCTCGTTCTTGGCGCCCTGCGCGGTGATCTCTCCCTTCAGGGGCCTTCCCCCCGTAACTTCGAATAGTGCCATGACCGTTAATCTTTTTTGCCACCCCAAAGATAATCATTTCCCGCGACTATTGTATTTTCGCGAGATAATTACTAACATTGCACCTCATTCAACCTTATAAACTAAAACCGAATCAAAATGAAAAAATCAACGATTCTGCTATCCCTTGCCCTGATGATCGCGGGGGTCGCGTCGGGCCAACGGCGCGCACCGCTCGTCTCGCCCGAGGTGAGGAACGACTGCACTGTCGTCTTCCGCTACGCCTCCGATGCGGCCTCCGAAGTACTGCTCGACATCCAGTTCTTGGGCTCACCCCTGCCGATGCGCAAGGGCGATGACGGCGTATGGAGCGTGACGGTAGGTCCCATCGTGCCCGACATCTACCCCTATTCGTTCCGCGTCGACGGAGTGACGGTGATGGACCCCTCCAATCCCGACTACTTCCCCAACGAAAGGCACAAAGGCAGCCTGCTCGACATCAAGGGGCCGCAGCCGCTCACTCAGGCGATGCTCAACGTACCCCACGGATCGGTTAACTACGACTATTACCTTTCGCGGAACCTCGGCACCACGGGCCGCGCACTGGTCTACACCCCGCCCGGCTACGACACCAACTCCAACAAACGCTACCCGGTGTTCTACCTTATAAGTGGAACTACCGACACCGACGAGACCTACTTCAAGGTGGGTCGCACCAACTTCATCCTCGACAACCTCATTGCGCAGGGTCTGGCCGAACCTATGATCATCGTGATGCCCTATGGTAACCCCGGCTACTACTTCCCGGCAGGATCGGAGGAACGGCGTACCGCCGATTTCAGCAAAGACCTGCTGGGCGATCTCATACCCTATATCGACGCCACCTACCGCACGATCGCGGACAGGAAAAGCCGCGCAATCGGAGGCTTCTCAAGGGGTGGTAACCAGGCCCTGACCAACGGGTTGCACAATCTCGACAAATTCGCATGGCTCTGCTCCTATGCCTCTTTCGCCGGTAACCCCGAGCAGTTCGAGACAAGTTTCGCAAGCCTCATAGCCGATCCGGCGCGCACCAATCAGCAGATAGAACTCTTCTGGCTCGGTGTGGGCAACGAAGATTTCCTCTATCCAAACGCCAAACTGTTCATGGACAAGTTGGCACAGAACGGCATCCGCACCGTCACCCGCATCTCCGGCGGCGGCCATACCTGGATGAACGCCCGCGACTATCTCGAAGAATCCGCCAAACTGCTTTTCAAATAACCCGACACTGACATGAAAAATATAAAACACATACTCTCCCTCGCCGCCGCTCTCGGCCTCGCTGCGGCTGTTTCGGCCCAGGGGATCGTCTCGCCCGAGATACACGGCAACGGCACCGTCACTTTCCGCTACGCGGCGCCACGCGCATCGAAGGTCGAACTCTCGGGGCAGTTCCACGAAGGAAGGCTCGCCATGACCCGCGACGCGAACGGCGTGTGGAGCGTCACCACGCCCCCCGTCACCCCAGACATCTACCCCTACAACTTCATCGTCGACGGCGTATCCGCCAACGACCCCAACAACCCGCTCATATTCCCCAACGAACGCTTCAAGGGCAATCTGCTCGACATGCCCTCCGATCCGCCCCTGATCCACTCGCTGCAAAACGTGCCCCACGGACGTGTGAGCTACCGGTGGTACTACTCCGGGTCGCTCGATTTGGTGCGTCCCCTGTTGGTCTACACCCCGCCGGGCTATGATCCGCAGGGCACGGTGAAATATCCCGTCCTCTACCTGATCCACGGCATGACCGACACCCACGAAACGTGGTTCAAGGTGGGCCGTATGAACGACATTCTCGACAACCTCATAGCGCAGGGCAAGGCTAAACCCATGATCGTGGTTATGCCCTACGCCAACGCAACCCCCGCTTTGATGGAGAAAAACGGCGGCGCAGTGCAGACCGACGTGCTGGGCACCGACATATTCACCCGTGAGATCGTCAACCACATCATTCCGTGGACTGAACTCAACTACCGTACCGACGCCACAGCCGCCGGTCGCGCCGTGGCCGGTTTCTCGCTCGGTGGAAGGCAGACCCTCGCCGCCGGTCTCGGCCATCCCGAACTCTTCTCCCACGTGTGCGCTTTCGCTCCGGCAATTTGGGGCGACGGCCTCGCCGAAAGTTTCGAAAGGGATTACGCCCCGGCCGCCGAGTTGAAAAAACTCAAACTGCTGTGGATAAGCTGCGGCGTCGACGACGGCCTCTACGCAGGCTCGCAGGCCCTGGAAGCTGTGCTGAAAAGCAAACGCATACGATACGAAACCCTCTACACCCCCGGTGGACACACCTGGATGAACTGCCGTATTTACCTGACAGAAATATCCCAAAGACTCTTTAAATGAAACGAATAGCGACAGCGATCGTTCTGATCGCCCTCCTCGTGGCCGGATGTGGCGGAGGAAATAAACAACGCGAGGCCAACCCCGGCACAACGTTCACCAACCCGGTGATCTTCGCCGACGTGCCCGACACCGACGTCATTCGCGTAGGCAGCGACTTCTACATGGTCTCCACCACCATGCACCTGATGCCCGGAGTACCCATCATGCACTCCAAAGACCTCGTCAACTGGAAAATCATAAGCTACGTGGTGCCCGAACTGAAAGACAGCCCGCTCTACGATCTCGAAGGAGGCAACGTCTACGGACAGGGGCAATGGGCCACGTCGCTCAGACACCACAACGGTAAGTTCTACGTCTTTTTCGCCACCAACAGGCCGCAAAAGACCTACATCTTCAGCGCCGTCGACCCGG
This sequence comes from Alistipes sp. UBA928, assembly GCA_002293665.1. Taxonomy (GTDB): domain Bacteria; phylum Bacteroidota; class Bacteroidia; order Bacteroidales; family Rikenellaceae; genus UBA940. The sequence goes on from DBDQ01000003.1 coordinate 4,591, forward strand.
CGGGCGAATGGACCAAGGTTATGGACCTCGACCAAAGGATGCACGACACCTCGCTGCTGTTCGACGACGACGGACGCATCTACACCGTCGGCAGTGCCGGAGGCGTGCGCGTTCGCGAGATGCGCAGCGACCTCACGGGCCTGAAAGAGGGTGGTCTCGACACGCTCATCTTCAACGGCCGCGAAATCGGCCTGCCGGGACTGCTCGAGGGTTCGCACATCCAGAAGCACTTCGGCAAATACTACCTCTTCATGATATGGTGGCCGTCGGGCGGCATACGCACACAGCTCGCATTCCGCGCCGACAGGCTCGAAGGACCGTGGGAACACAAGGTGATTCTGGCCGACACACTCGACCTGAACCGCGCGGGTGTTGCGCAGGGCAACATCGTCGACACCGAGGATGGCCGCTGGTACGGCTTGCTGTTCCAGGATCACGGCGCCGTGGGGCGCGTGCCGGTGCTGATGCCGTGCCGTTGGGAAGACGGCTGGCCGATACTCGGCGACGAGAACGGGCGGGTGCCCAAAGTTATGGAGAAACCCGTGCAGGGCTATCCCGAGACGCCGCTCGTGGTGAGCGACGATTTCAAGTCGCCGACTCTCGGGCTCACGTGGGAGTGGAACCACAATCCCGACAACAGCCTTTGGTCGCTCACCGAACGCCGCGGATGGATGCGCCTGCGCACGGGCCGCGTGGTGCAAACCATCTTCGAGGCACCCAACACGCTGTCGCAGCGCACCGAGGGACGTATGTGCAGCGGCGAGATTCTGCTCGACGTGAAGGCGATGCAGGAGGGCGACGTGGCCGGTCTGGCAGCCTACTGCTCGGAACCGGGCATAATTCAGGTGGTCGTGGAGAACGGCAGCAAGTTCATAGTGATGAAAGACCGCGACGAGGAGAAGGCGCGCGTGGAACTGCCCAAGAACAAAGTGTGGCTGAGGCTCGACTGCGACTTCACCGACGGCGTCGACCGAGCAACGTTCCATTACAGCCTCAACGGGCGTAAGTGGACGCAGTTGGGCGGCGATTTCAAGATGGTCTACAACCTGCGCCACTTCATGGGTAACCGTTTCTCGATCTTCAACTACGCCACCGAAGCCCCTGGCGGCTACATCGACATCGACCACTTCGAATACTCCCGCACCCCCGAAAACGAGGTGCTGTAATCGCCGTCTCGATATGCAACACAAAAAGCCCGCTCTCGCGGGCTTTTTTGATAGTTTCCACAATCTCAACTTTCGTCACAAAAAACCTCCCATCCAGAACCCCAACAACCCGCCGTGCGGTGAGAGGGCCC
>DBDQ01000118.1 GCA_002293665.1 Alistipes sp. UBA928
GGCCGCGGATCGGCCGCGGGATCGGTGGTGGCCTACGCGCTGCGCATAACCAATATCGACCCCCTGGAATACGACCTGCTGTTCGAGCGCTTCCTCAACCCCGACCGCATTTCGTTGCCCGACGTCGACATAGACTTCGACGAGGACGGCCGACCCGACGTGTTGGAGTACGTCACCGAGAAATATGGCAAAAAGCGCGTCGCCCAAATCGTCACCTTCGGCTGCATGGCCCCTAAGATGGCGATAAAGGATGTCGCGAGGGTGCAAAAACTTCCCCTGAGCGAAAGCGACCGACTCACAAAGTTAGTACCCGACCGCCTCGCCCCCAAGAAGGGACAGACGGCTTTCGAGCACCTCTACGAAGTGTCGGCCGAAATGAGGGCCGAAAAAGAGAGCCCCAACGACGTGATCCGCCGCACGCTTGAGTACGCCGAAAAACTCGAAGGCTCCGTGCGCCAGACCGGTGTGCACGCCTGCGGGGTGATCATNNATCGGCAAGGATGACCTCGAACTCTACGCCCCCATCGCCACCGTGCGCGACAAAGACAAGGAGGCGAAGGCGAGCCATAAAAAGAGCGACGATGAGCTGAAGAACGTCGTGCAGTTCGAGGGGGGACAGGTCGAAAGTATCGGCCTTATAAAGATGGACTTTCTGGGTCTGCGCACCCTCTCGATAATAAAGGATGCTCTGCAAAACATAGAGCAGATCCACGGCGAGAAGATAGACATCGAGGCGGTGTTGCTCGACGACGCGCCGACCTACGAACTCTTCAGCCGGGGCGACACACAGGGACTGTTCCAGTTCGAATCGGCGGGCATGCGCAAACATCTCAAAAACCTAAAACCCACGCGGTTCGAAGACCTCATAGCGATGAACGCCCTCTACCGTCCGGGCCCGATGGACTACATCCCGTCGTTTGTCCGCCGCAAGAACGGCGACGAGCCTGTCACATACGACATCCCCGAGATGGAGGAGTATCTGGCCGACACCTACGGCATCACGGTCTATCAGGAGCAGGTGATGCTCCTGTCGCAAAAGCTCGCTGGATTCACGGGCGGCGAGGCCGACACGCTGCGCAAGGCGATGGGTAAGAAACAGAAAGCGGTGCTCGAAAAGATGAAACCCAAGTTTATCGAGGGAGCTACCGCCAAGGGCCACGACCCCAAAACCATCGACAAGATATGGCGCGACTGGGAGTCGTTNNCACTCCACCTGCTACGCCTACATCGCCTACCAGACCGGTTGGCTAAAGGCCCACTACCCGAGCGAGTTCATGGCGGCAGTGCTGAGCCGGAACCTCAATAACATCAAGGAGATTACCCACTACATGCAGGAGTGCAAACGGATGGGAATCAACGTGCTGGGTCCCGATGTCAATGAGAGTTTCCATCAATTCTCATCGGACAAGGCGGGCAACGTGCGTTTCGGCCTCGCGGGTATAAAGGGGGTGGGTGAGGCGGCCGTGCGCTCCATCATCGAGGAGCGGCGCGGGGGGGGGCGTTTCAGCGACATCTACGACTTTATGGAGCGGATCAATCTTCAGGCCGTCAACAAGAAGACGCTCGAGGGGCTTGCCGTGGCTGGTGCGTTCGACGCCATCAGCGGTTTTCACCGCAGCAAATTCTTCGCCGAGACGGGCGAGAGCGGTACGGCGGGTGGCGGAACGTTCCTCGAACAACTGATGCGCTACGGTTCGAGGATGCAGGGCGAACGCGACAACGCCCAGCAGAGCCTGTTCGGCGGCGCGGCACAGGTGGCGGTACAGAAACCCGTACCCCCGGCAATCGGCGACTGGTCGCAGCTCGAGACGCTTAACCGCGAGAGAGAGGCGATAGGCATATACCTGTCGTCGCACCCGTTGGACAAATACGCCGTGGTGATCCGGCACCTGTGCAACTCTACTCTTGGTGACTTGGGTGATTTGGCGGGAAAAGCCGATCGTGATTTCACCGTGGCAGGTATGGTGACGGGTGTGCAAAACCTCGTCAGCCAGAAGGGAAAGCCCTACGGACGCATAAAACTGGAGGATTACGACGGCAACAGCCACGAGTTTACGATGTTCGACAAGGAGTATGAAAAGTATCGAATATTTTTCTACACCGATTATTTTTTGTTTATTCGCGGTAAGATTCAAACCCGTTTCGGCCGCGAAGGCGAGCTTGAGGCACGTGTTGGCAGCATGATGCAGTTGGACGAGGTCGAAAAGAGCCTGCTTAAGGAAATCTGCATCACCGTGCCGCTCGAAGCTGTCGACGGTGCGTTTGTTGCATCGCTCGACTCGGCGGCTCGGGAGTCGGCGGGCGGCCTCCGGCTGGCGGTGAAGGTGACCGACCGCAAGGGTGGCGTCAGTGTGAAGATGCACTCGCGTAGCCGGAAAGTGGCTCTCGCGGGTGGCCTGACCGATTTTTTGGACGATAACGAACTGCGCTATGAAATAGCGTAGTCAACGACCGGACCCCGGCAGTGCCGCATAGCGGCGCGCGGGGCAAGGGAGACAAATTGATACTTAATGCAATAGAAAGATATGGCAAAGGAGATTACAAACGCCGTGTTCGACGAGCTCATCGCGAGCGGCAAACCTTTCATGGTAGATTTTTGGGCCGAATGGTGCGGCCCGTGCAGAATGATAGCACCGGTTGTCGAGGAGTTAGCCGTTGAGTACGACGGACGCATAATTGTCGGCAAGTGTAACGTCGACAGCGAGCGGGAACTTCCCTCCCGTTTCTCGATCCGCAATATCCCAACGCTGCTCTTCTTCAAAGAAGGCGAGTTGGCGGAAAGGCATGTGGGCGCGCTGGGCAGAGGCGATCTGAAAGCGAAGCTGGAGGCCCTTCTGGGATAGCGAACGATGGCCGGCACATACCGCTACCGCATAGGGCAGAGAGACATCGACGCCTCGCTGCGCGCAAGACTCTACACGATGGGCGACCTGATTCTCGGGGCGGCTGGCGATGATGCCGACATGTTGGGATTCGGGGTGAGCGACCTCAATACGGGCAATGCCTCGTGGGTGCTGTCGCGCATGGCCGTGGAACTGCGCCGACTGCCGACACGCGGCGAGGATATGGACATCTACACCTGGGTGAGCGACTACGGGCGCTTGTTCACGACCCGAAATATGACGTTGGCCGACGAGGCGGGTGAGCAGATCGGGGCCGCTGTGACGCTGTGGGCGATGATCGACCTTGACACGCGTCGCCCATTGGATTTGTCGCCTCTGTCAAACAGGGCCACCTCGCTGGTCGACCGCGAGCCCCCGATCGAGCGGCCGCGGAAGGTGGGCTCCTTTGAATGTACATCGGAGCAGCGCTACGCCGTCGTGTACAGCGACATAGACTTCAACGGCCACGTAAATAGCATGAAATATCTGGAATGGATGGTCGATACGCTCCCGGCAGAAGCGTTGGCAAGTCTCGACGCACTTCGTTTCGACATAAATTATCTGCACGAGGCCACGCTGGGCGAAACGCTCACGATCTGTTCCGGCACTGATTCCGCCTGCCCGGTCGTCACGCACCACTTCGACATACGCAATGCCGCTGGCACCTCCATCTGCCGCGCCACCGTAACCCCATTATAATTTTTGCATTCGTAGTCAAATTCGCCGTGGGCGTTACCACCCGTGACCGTTGTCACTTTTGGCGCTCGTAGTATTCACGGGTGCGGGTGTCGACGCGGATTTTTTCGCCGGTGTTGATGAACAGCGGTACGCGCACGGTGGCTCCGGTGTTGACGGTGGCAGGTTTGAGCGAGTTGGTCGAGGCGGTGTCACCCTTGACTCCCGGTTCGGTGTAGGTAACCTCCATGTCGACGATGGGCGGCAGCTCGGCCGTCATCGGAATATCCTTATCGGTGTGGTAGAGCACCTCGAGTATCTGTCCGTCGACCATCAGGTCGGCGTTGTTGACCATATCGCGGGGGATGGTGATCTCCTCGAAAGTGTCGGTGTGCATGAGGTGCAACCCCATGTCATCTTCGTAAGTGAACTGGTAGGGACGGCGCTCCACGCGCACGGGTTCGATCCTCACACCCGACGAGAAGGTGTTGTCGACGGTGCGTCCGTTTTCGAGGTTTTTAAGTTTTGTGCGTACGAAAGCGGGCCCTTTGCCCGGTTTGACGTGTTGGAAGTCTACGATCTGGAAAGTCTTTCCGTCCATCTCGATGCACATTCCGATTTTTATGTCAGCCGTTGTTGCCATATCATTGTGATTTTTTGGTTTTTTCGCGGCGCAAAGGTAAGGAAAATTTTTAAATTTTTTTGCCATCCCATACGTAGCCGTCGTGAACGAGGCCAAGGCGTGTGAGGATGCGGTCGGTGACGGTGGCGCAGAGGGTGTCTATGTCGGCGGGGCGGGAGTAAAAACTTGGCGAGGCGGGCAGCACCACGGCTCCGGCTTCGGCGAGGGTGGTGAGATTACGCAGGTGGATCAGGTTGATAGGGGTTTCGCGAGGAACAACTATGAGCGTGCGACCCTCTTTGAGCATAACATCGGCGGCGCGGGCTATGAGGTCGGTCGACACTCCGGCGGCGATCCTCCCCACGCATCCCATCGAGCAGGGAACGATCACCATAGCGTCCCATGCGGCGGAGCCAGACGCGGGTGAGGCGAACATATCGTCGTTCGAGAAGCGCTCGATGTGCGGGTGCTGCGGAAACTCCACTCCTTCCCACGCCGCGACCTCTTCGCCTCTGCGGCTGACGATCAGCCCAACGCGTTCCACCAAAGTTTTCTGCGTAGCTAAATCCGCCGCGGCCGTTGCCGCCGTAGCTAAATCCGCTACGGCAGTGACCACTTGCCGCGCATACACCGATCCGCTGGCACCAGTTACTCCGATTATTATATTCATATCTCGATAGCTTTAGATCGCATTCCCCGTGCGTGGAGGTGTTCGAGCGTCCGCGGCAGCGCGTAGCTCATGTTTCGGAAAGCCTTCACCGAGTCGTGGAACACCACTATGTCGCCCGGCTCGACATGTCCCACCACATTGGCCAAACAACCCTGCGGCGAGAGCCTCCGACTGTAATCGCGGCTGATGATGTTCCACATAACTATGCGGTATCGCCCGGCCAGCAATCTCGCCTTGCGGGGCGATATTCGCCCGTAGGGTGGGCGGAACAGTGTGCTGTTGATCACCGCGGCTGCCCGGTTGACGTCGTCGGCGTAATTTGCGGCATCGCGCGCCCATCCCTTGATGTGGCTGTGGGTGTGGTTGCCCACGCAGTGCCCCTCGGCCACGATCCGTGCATAGAGCTCGGGGTGGGCCTCGACGTTGCGCCCGAGGCAGAAAAATGTCGCCTTTGCGTCCCACTTCGCCAACTCGTCGAGTATCCACTCCGTCACGTCCGGCGTGGGCCCGTCGTCGAAAGTCAGATAAACATCACTCCCACCGGGTATCTCCCATACCAGATCGGGCATCAGCTTTCGCAAAAGTTTGGGCGGTTTGAAACGCATAAGGCCACAAAGGTATCAAATAAATCACTATATTTGCCCTCGACTCTAAAAACAAAACTATCATGGGTAGATATTTTGCAGCGCTGGCGCTGGCCGCGTTTTTGATGACTGGCTGCGGTGGCGAGGGCACCTACAAGTACGACGCTCAGGGCGCACCTTACGAAATAGTGGTAGTGGCCGACCACGAGGTGTGGGATGGCCCTGCAGGGGACACTCTGCGCGCGATGTTCTATCGCCGGTTTCCGATGATCAACCGTCAGGAGACATCTTTCGACGTGTTGAGGGTGCTGCCGGCGGGATTCACCAAGCTCGTCACCCGCCATCGCAATGTTTTCATGACCGACATAGATCCGACCCTGACGCAGGCATCGCTTAACCTCGGGCAGGATAGTTGGGCCCGGCCCCAGACGGTGCTAAGTGCTTCGGCGCCCGACGTGGCCTCGCTCACGAAACTGATCGATGACAACCGCGACGACATAATGCTCGTGCTCGAGAACGCCGAGAAGGATCGCGACGTGGCCGATGCACGGGGGCACACCCCGCCGGCGATCTCGACGGCTATCCGCAATAAGTTCGGGTTCGAGATGTCGACCGGCCCCGGATACGTTGTTCGCAGCGAGAGCGAAGACTTCCTATGGCTCGACTACCGGATGCCGACGGCAGACCAGGGGATCGTCATCTACTCCTATCCATTCTCGGGAGTGAAAGACTTTAACCTCGAGAACCTTTTGGCACGTCGCAATGAGTTTGTAAGCCGCATTCCTGCCGAAAATCCGGGATCGTACATGACCACCAACCCCGATCCGGGCTTTATAGAGGTCGCGTATAAAAAGATCGACGGCCGCCAGTGGGCCGAGATGCGCGGATTCTGGGACACGGTGGGCGACTTCAAGGGCGGCCCCTACCGCAACTACTCGACACTCGACGCCGCCAACCAGCGCGTCATCTCAATCGACTTCTACGTCTTCTCGCCCGATCCGCGATTCTCGCAGCGCAACTACATCAAACAGCTTGAACATTTCCTCTACACTGTCTCGATTCCCGGTGAGGCTCCCACCTGGGAGTGACGGGCATGAGCGTTTTTTAGGCGCGCGTCGTCAATTTGACCTACCGGCAAAGATGTGTTCCACCACGGAGGCGGGCGGGGTGGCATAATAGAAATTCGCGCGCAACAAGATGAAGAGTAACGACGAAGTAATCCGGAATCAAAGTCATGCCCGTGTGCCAAACCGCAGTCCGGAGGCACTTCCTGCGTGTCACACTAAAAATATGCGCATCTGCGATTTCGTATCTGTCCGTGTTTCTACCGTGCGTGATTCCCGGTCGTGAATGATTCGCACTGCCCTCCGAACAGCCCTCCCTTATTATATTTATTGTATTGCCTCTTGATGGGCGGCTTTTATGCCGCCCATTTTTTTTGTATTATTTCTTGGAGAGGCAATTTATTTGTTATTGGAATAAATATGAGTATGTAGTGGTGATAATGTTATTGAGGTGTGTGTAGTAAAAAAATCTTTAATTTTATATCATTCTCGTTTGTCGGTGATAATCAGCAGGATGAGTAATAATTGAAAGAATCTTTTTGATGATTCGGGGTATCATAAAATGATTTTTTTGGGTTAAGGTGAATGTAGTTTAAAAAAAAGGATATATATTTGCGGTCAAAGTTCCATCACTTGATTAGTGCAAGATAGATGAGTGCTTAAGTCATAACCCAGACAAAACACTGAATTGGTGTGCTTTATGTTGTTCAAGGATCGGAGTACTAACATTGTCTCCGCGGCAAGAGGGGTAGAGAGAGTAGTAGAGGGGGTAAAGCCAGGGGTATTGTTATTGAAATCGAGGTACAAAGCTGCAATTCAGCAGGCGTTGTACATCATCATTGTATACATAATTGCGACAAGCGTCGCGCCCGCCAGCTATGGCATCCGTCCACCCACCAACCCCGTCAAGGCGGTGAGGTCACCTTATCTATAACCCGAACAATTTATTTCACAAACTTTTTATTAACCCTTTTTTTAATCACTTAAACTTTATTTAGAATGAAAAAACTATTTATGTATGCATCGGCTGCTGCTCTGGCATTCGGAGTGAGCAGTTGTGACAAAGGCCCGAATGAAAGTCCGGACAACACCGGTAGCCGTACCGCATCCGGCATGACACTCGATCTGGTCATGCCCGCAGGCAATGGTGGCTCGACAAGGCAGGGCGGCCTCACCTACATTCCGGGATCCGACGAAGAAAACGTGGTGGAAAGCGTTCAGGTGTTTATCTTCGAGAACAACGCTGCGGCGCAGGCCGTCGGCACCGGCGGTTACACCAATCTGAGTCCGCTTTCTGATTATTACGATTTCGGCGCTGCTGTTATTAATGCTTCGACCGGCGTCAAAACCGTTCCTATGAAGCCCAACAGAATGATCCCGACCAATGTGGGCAATGTCAAGGTCTATGTCGCATTCAACCTTCCCGCAGATGTCATTGCTACTCTCGGCACAACCGGTTTCTCCAATGAGGCCGCTCTGTTGGCAGCAGCTAAGGAGATTTCGTCGAGTTTCACCTCCAGCGGCACAGATGCAAGTATCACTGACGCTGACGGTACCGGCTCTAGTGCAACTAAAAACGGATTCACCATGTTCTCCGATGCAAGTATCGAAACGTTTGTAGCCGTTCCTCCCGATGGAGTGATTCCGACCTCCAACAGGATTTCGGTCGATGTCCGGCGCGTGGTCTCGAAAGCCCTTGCCACCTACAATACCTCCAGGTTCCCCGCCGGCACCGGTAAGGTAGTAACATGGACTATCGACGGGACAGACGATGCCACCGGCGCTCCCGGTGGAGTCCAGTTGAATTTCACTGTTAACCACTGGTTTATCTTCCAGGATGTTAAAAAGTCTTTCATGGCTCCCAACTGGGATGGAGCAACTCCTCCCCGTTACTTAACCTACCTGGAAGGATCTTATAGCGGAGCTTGGAATGGCACCACCATTAACGGTAGTGCAATTGGTTCACAGGACGACAACATCTTCCCCTACGAGAAGAGTATCGCACGTCCGAACAACGCCGACGAGAAAAGTTTCTCGAATGTAGCTATTACCAATCCCAATGATCCCGAAGATGGCGGTTGGGAAGGTACCACCTCTACCAGGATGTACATCGGCGAAAACGTCACCCGCGGTATAGAAGCCATGCCGGAAAACACCACTCTGGCTTGGATTGCTACAAGGGTCAGGGCCAACGCCAAAGCTGTGTGGAGTACCACTACTCCTATCTCGAATACAGGCAATATCAAATGGATAGGAGTAACCGGTGGTTGGGGAGCATCTCAAGTCGCTGCGGACACCGGCGCTGATAATATTCATGTTCTTAGCTTCGGCGGCAAAGAGTACTTCGCACAACAGGCCGATGTTGCGAATATCGTAACGGGTGTTCTTTACAACGGAGCCAGAGCCAATAACAGGAGAATCATGAATACTCAGGTTTCCTATCCCCTTACGCACGTTGTCAACGGTGTTACTACGACGTATGCCGATTTCGCTGCTTGGGAAAAAGGCCCGGACGGAGTCGCAGGTACCGCAGATGACAAGCCGGATGACACGACTCTCCAGGGTACCGACATGACGCTGGACGATTTCCGTGCCGCTTTCCCCCAGTACATTGTGAAAGAGTTCATCTATTATGGCGGCTACGCCCACTTCCCGTTCTATATCAACATGAGCGGATCGCGTGCTAACCTGATGCGCAACCAGTTGATACATCTCGATGTGGATGATATCAAAGCTGATGCGATCGAATCCTACAAATTCCCCGGCTATCCCGGTCAGCAACCTGGCGTACAGTATCCGTTGGAACAGGATCATCCCGCCTACGATGCTACCACTAACAACACTCCGTATGCTGATGCAGGCGTGGCTTTCACGACAGGTAGCGTCAGGGTTCCGATGGATATCTTCGGGGTCATCAACAACCCCGACCGGGTTATTCCCGGTGTCCCCATCGTTCCTGCTGAAACGCAGATCACCGTCCAGGTGAATATGTTGCCTTGGGGTTACAAGAAGGAAGTAGCGATACTCGAGTAAGTTTCCGCGCGCATAGCGCATGAACACACTCTAAAATTTACAGCCCTGCGGAGCCTGAACTCTCCGCAGGGCACATGAAAAAGTTTAAATAAATGATAAAGAGAAACCTTGTTAGCAGACTTTTCACCGCGGCGCTCGCGATAATCACTGTTTCGCTCGCCTCGTGCGTCAAAGAGACATTTGTGGACTGTCCACCCGACGTGCGACTGCTCATCAAAACCGATGAGGACGCGCTCAGGTATGGCGAGCCCGGCGGCACACGCGCCGAGTCGAGAGCCGGAGATCCCGAAGAGTGGTACAACTCGATCGACTCCATCGACGTCTATGTCTTCGACGAGAACGAGAAATTCGTGACCCTGTGGAAAGGCGGGCCATACACCCCGAGAGTAGACTACGAAGTACCTCTCAGGGAGCTCCGTCTAAAGGAGGGAGTATACACTTTCGTCGCATGGAGTAACAGCGACGAACGCCTCGACAGCCTCGGCGGCAGCTGTTACTACTCCAATTTCGAAGAGTTGATGCACTCAGTCCAACCGGGCGATCCCGGCGAAGAGGGCGAAGAAGAATCCGCTCCGCAAACTCCCGAGACCGAAAGAGAATTCTTCCTCAGCGACCTGCGTATGGACATAAAACATCCGGAGGACGGGCTCTACGATGAAGATTCGGAATTCTTTCCGCACCGGCACTACGGCATTCTCCGCAGGGCCTATGTGTCGAACAACTCGATACAGACAGGTGATAACACGATCGAAATATTCCCCTCGATCCACAAAGTCATATTCAGTGTTATCGACGCAAACGCTGATTCGCTCAGCGGGCGCACGCTCACGGTTGTCGACAAGAACTCGGCTCACGATTTCTTCAACAGACCCATCGCAGAGCAGGAATACCGGGTTAGGCGCCCTCTGAACCTGGATGTTGTTACACCACAAGAGCCGGAAGAACCCGAAACACGTGCCGACGCAGCTCCGACTCTCTCCACAGAGATGTACCTGATGCAATTGGACGACAACACCACTACCAGTGTTGAGATTCACAACACCGACGACCCCGATAACCCCGTGCAGGTTTACAGAGTGAGGAATCTGGTGGAATTGATTCAAAATACGTACAATTTCAACGACCAACCGCTCGACTTCGACGAAAGACTCGAGTTCAACATAAGTCTGGATATAAGGGGGTACCCTCAAATCGTATTGATCGTAAACGGATGGCGATACACATACCAGCACATCGACATGTAAAGGCAAATGGTAATGACTCGCAAACAAAAATATACCATTTCAAAGAGTACCTGGTCAAAGTACCCGGGCCTACTCGTTTCCGGCCGGTTCGATGCCTGGTTTGGTTGTGTATCTGCGAGACGTCGTAACAAACGATAAAGAAAAAAACAAAATATAATGAGAGCAACGATACTCAGAACGGCGATCAGCGGAGCCCTTGCAGCGGCTCTCGTCTCGTCGTGTATCATCGACCCGAATAGCGACACACCACCACCGCCGAAAACCGGAGAGGTTACGATAGTTGTAAGCGCTCCGCCATCGAGCGGGAGCGGCGGTGCGACACGTGCGGCAACCGGTAGCAACCCCGGCGGCAACGGCCACTTCCCCGACGGAGTGCCTGCGGACTACCGCAACTACAATGCCGACGCCGATCCTTCGACCTACGGCACGACGTTCGGAGGCTATCCCGACGCCGACGCCGAGTCGGCCGCATTCGACAGGGCGGTTACTGCAATGGCCGCCAACTACGAGAATAGCCCCGCCGCGAAAACCCGCGCGGCGAATCCCTCCGCGTCCCCCACTCCCGCCACCCGCGCCATCACGGAGGGCTCGCGTGAGGACAACCACATCGAAGATATAACCGTTTTGATGTTCGACGATAACGGAGTATTTGTGAGCATGACTCAGTTCGACGAAACTCAACTCTCGGAGGAGGCGGGCAACGGCTCCCGCCTAAGTTTCACACTGGAAGACCTTGAAAACGGAAACTACAAGGCCCTTATTCTCGCAAATGCCGAAGATTGTAATATCGTTTTCGATGACGTTATCATGGGCCAATACGGAATCGAAGTCCTCGACGAGGACTTCCTCCGAGGTAAGAATATAGACGAGGTTAGGGAAAAACTGGTAGTGCGCGCGCCGAAATGGAATTCCGAGCCCGGTACTGCCGGTTACAAAGATTTCCCCATGTCGTCGAAGGTAGTGGAACTGACTGTACCCAGCCAGGTCGACTACTCGCTGAATCCGATCGAGCTTGTGCGCATGCTGGCAAAGATCAACGTAACGACCTCGATCACCGGATTTGAGATAGTGAGTGTCACCGTGGGTTATAACCGATTATGTGGCTATCTTGTCCCGGCGGACGGATGGCGACGGGGTCTGACATTCTCGGAGACCAACATGGGTGATTTCATCGACGAACACCCCATGGGATTTGCTGATCCTGATTTAAATAACTTGGATGGCTACTTCGGTACCTACCGCTTGGATTCAGATGACAACAACAAACTGATCGATGAGATATTCATCTTCGAGATGTTCAAGAGGGCCAATCATACCGATGGCCTGGGTCTGCTGATCGCTGCGAAGATGTCGGGAGTATTTCCCGACGATGCAGTTCGCTACTTCCGCATAAATGTTGCCCGCAACACCACTTCGGGCCCGGAGTTGCTCGACATAGTTCGCAACTATAAATACGACGTCGACATAGCCGGTTGCAACACCCTTGGTTACGCTACTCCGGCGGAGGCGTGGAACCATCCCGACGAACTGGTGACGACCGTCAACGCCAGCGAACAGGAGGGCTCGGTCGACGTAACGTGGAACGGAATGTACCAACTCACCACCGACCGTTCGATAGTAGTGGTTCCTGCCGGAGGCGAAGCGAAACTGAAGATCTACACCGACTACGATAACGGCTGGAGCATCTATGGCAACAGCGGCGTGACGGTGAAGAAAGACAACGTGACGATCTCCAGTCAGCCTAAAAATAATGAGAATGTCCCCCACGAAGTAACGCTCGGCTTCGCCTATCCCAACACCTCGGCGGCCGTATCGCTCTACACATTCCAGCTTATTGCGGGCGAGCTGCACAAAACCATTACGGTGGTGCGCCTTCCGTCTGCGGGAGACGTTATGAGAGTCACCGGCGGCGGCCGGTCGAACGGGATCACACCATACGTCGGAGCCTTTTGGCGCGCCGACCAGACCGGCGAACGCCTCATCGGCCTCACACCGGGCGAACGCTGGAGCGCATTCGTTCTCGACGCCCCTGCCGACACCTCGGCCGACTGGGTGCGTATGGACACCAAACCCTCGACCGACACGGATGTGCTCACCGGCGGCGGTCCCGCTCTCAGCGGCAACGACACCGCCTTCGACGCCACCTACCCCGTGAACAGCACCGTGGCGTGGGCAACAGGCGACGGCGACGAACCCTACTTCCGTCTCGGCGCGCGAAGCCACTTCGCCCCCACATACGAGAATCCGGCAGCCCGCTACGCCACAGTCCTGGTAGTCCCGGGCAGCATAAGCGACGGCGGCTACCCAACCAACCCCGCTGAATACAAACTCCTCTACCTCCGACAGGGACACGAGGCCGATCATCTCTTCTCGAAGGCGGAACGTCCCATGGACGCGAACGTGCGTTTCAGTCCCTACAACCTGACCGTTCCGACGGACAAACCGTTCGGTGCGAACGGGTCGGTGCAGCTCGATCCGCAGGGCGGCGCATGGACAGCCTATCCGACTCAGGCGGGAGCGTTTTTCCAATTCTCGTCGGCGACTCAGCCGCGCGTGGCGTGGCACCCGACGACCCCCGCGACCCCCTCGTCGGGCTGGAACTCCACCGACGAGAATCTGGAGTTCAATCCGGTCACGATGGAGACCTGTCCTCCGGGCTATCGACGTCCGACGGGGGGGCTGGTGCACCAGAATGCACTTCCCGACGCGAGTCACGAGATAGCGTTTTCTCTTTGGCGAAACCACGATGCCGACCACAATGGTCACAACAACGACAACGCTTTCTACGGCTACTACGCCGATGGCTTTTTCGATCGCCGTGTCGTGGATGGTCCATATCCGACCCGTGAGCAGGCATCGAAAGTGTCGTCGGGAGCCGAAGTTGCATACGAAGGGATGGTGATGTTCAACGACAATCCGGCAAGCTCCCAGTATGGAGCGTCGATATTCTTCCCTTTCTCTACGTATAGGGGTGATAGCGATGGTCAAGTTGCGTTAAGTGGTAACGGGGTAGGTGGCAATTTCTGGTCGTCGACAAGGAGTATCATCGACGCCACTTCCCGTGACGCATTCAGTATGAGTTTGGGAAAGCATTTCTACTATCCGATAATTGCTGCACCTGGCGTTTCGGATCATGAGTCGGCCGCCTTTTCCGTGCGCTGCGTAAAGAACCCCGAGTACGAATCTCTCGACGGCCTGGTGCCCGCGCCTCCGGGAGTTATCGGCATCAAGCACAGCGACCTGATGGCTTTGCGGGCGGGTACGAAACATCTTGCTCCGGGCGATTATTCGGTCGTTGGTAACCAACTCGTCTCCTTCCCGCTCGACGTAAGCCTTACCATCAAAGGTTCGAGTACCTACAAAGGCACCTGGGTAGAGCGCATAGCCACTGACGATCCCAACATCGGCTCCCTCGAAAACGAACCCGTCTACACAGTCTACTTCAAATGGGGTTCCACGCTGGGCATGCTCGGCCCCGACGGAACACAGCCCTCGGGCAATGTCGAAGTGGTTTGGGGGCTGCATTCCGTCTGTGGGTGTTTTTGGCACGGGCTGTACGACGAACGTCCCAGCACAGACTATTTCGGCGTGGCGTATCCTGCTTATAGTGCGATCGGTCTGGAAGAAGTATATTACAATCCGGGAGGTTACTCTATTCCGATATGGGAAAACAGACACATGGGGAATGGCGTGAATCCACAGATATTGGGCGACCCATGCGAATTTGTGAACGGCGGAACGGATGTAAACCGCAGCGGCTGGAAAACCCCCGTCGGCAATCCGTGGACATACTCCGACGGCAACACTTCCTCGACCCCGTTCGGTGGCATCTACTCGGGCGGTTCGTCGGAACGGTCGTGGACTTCCTCCGACATCAGTACCCGGTGGGTCGCTGCATCGGATGGCGTTCCCGCAGGCGCGGTTTCCTACGACGGCAAGATATTTATGCCTGCCGCCGGTTACTATAACGAGATGGGCCAACACATGGACTTGGGCACAAGAGGAACCTATCTGACGGCAAATATGGGCCAGGATCAGTCCACCCACTACGGTGGTTACAACATTAAGTTCCAGGCAAACGGCGTAAGCCAAAGGGACGAATTGGACATTTCTCAGGGCGGCCAAGCCATGCCCATCCGCTGCATACGTCAGGTGGAGGCCGATCCCAACTTCGTGCAGGCGGCACCGGGCATGATCGGCATCAAGAAGAGCGACTACGACGCGCTCCGGCGCGGAGATAAACGCCTCGGCGACGGCACCTACTCGCTCACGATCCGCGGTTCGAGCACCTGGAAGAACACCCCGGTAGCCAACAACACAAACGTGATCCCCAGTTTGGCAAACCTCGGCGGCCTCGAAGACGAACCCGTCTACGCGGTCTACTTCAAATGGGGCTCGACAGTAGCAATGGTCGGCGGCCCCAACGGCGACCCGTACGACAAAAGCAAAGTCGTGTGGGTCAACCCCGAGTATCTCCTCGGGCAGTATCCGATAAGCAACAACTACGGTAGTTTCACCTCCGCTGATAATAAGACCAACGGCATGACGAACCCCACTCCGTACGAGATGGACGTGGTCGAGAACCTGCGCGTGGGGCACGGCGACCCATGCCGTTGGGTGAACGGCAACACGTCCCAAAGCCGCTACACCGCCGCCGGCGGCTGGCGCACGCCTACCGCCCAAGATAATCTCGTTTCAGTGGGGACACACTCTGTGAATGTGTATTTAGGGCAAGGGCCTTACTACACATACAACGCAGCCGGTGGAACACCGTCTGATCCGAGCATCGGCACTATAACAAACAGTGGTGTCAGTTTTCCTTTGGCGGGAAGTAGGGCATATAGCGCAAACTCTCCTCAAGGTATGACGGGTGCTGGTTCGATGGGATATTATTGGACAACATCAGGTTATTACGCAAATTCTGCTGCACCTTCAGGTTCCAGAACACTTTTGGCTCTATCCAGCTTTATAATCCACAGCTATGTCGACGCAGAATACGGTAATACCGTTCGCTGTATGCCCGACAAGCCGGGTGTGCGTGTACCGCGCGGGGTGATAGGCTACTATGCCGATGGCCCGAATGCAGGACAGCTCACGCTCGACGGCGACAAGAGTTTCTACGGCGACACGAGTATAGCTCCCGAACAGCGCTCCACCCAACGTCAGCACACCGTCTACGCCGCCTACTTCAAGTGGGGCTCGCTCGTGGCACTCGACAGCTCCGATGAGGGCGACGGCTTCACTGGCACCGACATCGTGGCGGTTCCGGCGCAATACTACAATTCTACCGCCACTGAAAACGCTGCGACCGGTGAATCGCTCAACAAGTTGAGAAGCCAGGTTCTCACTGCCGGCAGCGGCACGAACGGCTATAACCTTATCCAACCGTTGACAGGCCTCGCGGCAGGAGCAACGATCCCTTGGGCACCCACTGCCACCCAACTTCAGCAAGCCCATGGCGACCCTTGCGCCTACTACTTCAACAATGAATGGATGATGCCCAGGCACCTGGACAATATCGACCTGATCGGCTCTTCATTCACCTCGAAACCGCAGGCCGGTACCGTGATTGATCCTCATTTGGCCGCTTTTGGAAGTGATCATTACACTCTGGCAGCCTCGGGATGGAGAGGCGATACCAATGGCGTGCCTTATCAGCAGGGCACTCAAGGCAGATACTGGTCGTCTACCGCGCCGATTGACAGTAACGCGGGCAACAACCTGTATTTCGACCAGGGTGGGGCATACCACGCTGCCCCCGGTGCCAGAATCGGTGAAGGAAGTGCCCTCCCCATCCGCTGCCTGAATTATGTTCCCATTGAAAAAGCCACGATCAATGCGGTGATCCAAAAGCAGGATGAAAGTGAACTGCCATTGACCACCGATCCCGATCTTACCCTCGGTACTAAATATGTGGATATAACCCTGACCGTGGCGGCGATCTTGCCCACCACCGCGACAGCACCCCAATGGCACTGGGAGTACACGATTGGCGACGATACGTCATGGATGAAGGTGCCGAACTCGGATAACAGACAGAGCATCAAAGCCTCGACCCACGAAAATCGCGTAAATGACACGAACTTAGACATCGACGTTAGAATAGTAGGCGGTAGGAACCGATTCCGGGTCGTGGCCTCTAATAAGCACAGTAGTGTCGTTAGTGATGCCTTCTCAATATCCATGAGGTTGCCTACGTTGACCTATGCCATTATCGGTAGCGGAACCTACTCGTGGATGGGCGCAGGCAGGACGACGGCGCTCACGGCGGCTCTCGGCACCGGAGGTGTTCTTCACCCGGATAATAATAACGCGATAGTCAAGTCGATGGGATTGACGGAACTGTGGACCACTAGCAATATCTCTACCGCCGTGACCAACATCAACAATGCACTATACTCGGGCATAAACAAACCGGACATCATACTGTACTTCGCGTACGGCGCATCACCTACTGCCGCCCTCGGCACCTCTTTGGCCAATTACATCAATGCAGGAGGAGCCGTGATATATGGGACAAGCGACAACTATGGGCCCCAGACAACGACGATGTTCGCTCAAATTTTCGGATCGCAGATAACCGCTGTCAACAGGAGCACCAGAAATCCGTCAGTGTGGTCCAACACCATATACGAGATCAACGACCTGCCGGATGACCCGATAGTGAACGGTCCCTTCGGGAACCTCTCGGGGGGCGGAAAGTTTATCGGCGACGAAAATTCGGGTTCGGTATTTGTCCCGACCCTGCCGCCAGGTTCCATACAGATATGTTCGATGTACACTCCCCGGGCAGGTTCGACGTTGCTCCAGACCGATTCGTTCGTATGGTATAACACCGATTATAATTTCTTCTATATCGGCGACAGCACGAATTGTCAAGCCTTCTCCGGTACTCCAACGTTCAGCGCAACCGAATATCCGGCCATATATAACTCAAATACCGGTATGCCGTTGAGCAAACTGTTCGGACGTTGGGATAGTAGCACCTATGGTACTGCCACCAATCCCAATGGATCGAGGATGGTATATAACGCAGTGCTTGAGATGAACGCCCTCGCATGGTGTATGTCGCGAGCGGCAACCAACGGCATCAATGAACATTGAGAAGACTAATTAACCCCCCGGGCGCGGCAATCACCCAACTCCCCTTTCCCCGATTGCTGCCCCGATCCCTGCGGGGCCTGACCCCCCCTCAGGGAGCAATAAATGAAAAAGAATAAAACGATGAGACAAAGTATCTTAAAGCTATTTTTGCTCGCAGCCTTGGTAGGGCTGGCCTCGTGTATAGTTGACCCCACCCCCGACCCCGAGCCGGGCCCCGGCGACAAGGTCCCCCAACCTGCGACGCTGTCGTTCAGTCCGAAATTGAGCGGCCACGGCGACGGCCAGACCCGCGCATACTATGATGACATCTACGAGATGTACAAGCAGCATTTCGGGACACCGGTCTTCTCAGGCACCGACATATTCGGCGACAAAACGACTGCCGACCCCGATGACAACGGCATAGGCCGCGAGTCGGACAGCAAAATCTCCCGCTTCCGCGTGTTGGTCTACCACAACACCGACAACCCGTCGACGACGGCCAACGAGATCGGCACGTTGGTAGAGATGGGAGGCAAATTTTGGAACTACGTTTTCGAGTGGACAGACAGCCAAACCCCGCCGTTCGAGATCGCCTTGGCAACGGGCACCTACAACTTCGTGTTCATCGCCAACGAGGGCACACTCTCCGATGAACTGGGCGACGGCGGCGCCAGCACGCAGAATCAGGGCACCAAAACCTCGTACAACGCAACCATGACCGCCCTTGAGGGGCTTACTCTTAGCTTCGACCCCGACGGCACGGGCGCCACCGCCGGCGATATTCACTACGACAAAAACATCCCGATGGTATCGGTCTACACGGGCGTTGAGATAAGAAGCGACAACACCGTAAAGTGCAACGACTCCAACGGCAACGACCAAGTCTACCCGAAAGCGAACGACAACACCGACTCGTGGCCTGTCGAGATGCATCGTTCGGCAATCCGCCTGAGCTTCGGTTTCCAAATGGGGGCCGGCCAGTACCAGGCCTGGAAAGCATACCACGCAGTACGTAACGAAAAACCGATGCTCTACATCAGTGGCCTTCGCCAAAATAGCTACCTGATCTCGAAAGCCAACGACGATAACACAGCCCTTACTTCTAAAACCCCCGCGCTGGGCACTCAGAGTAACCCCGCGCTGACCAAAGCTGAGATCACCGCGAGCCCTACGGCAGTCCGCCCGGGCAAAATATTCGAGATGCCCACGGGCAATGGGGTCTACGATCCGGGCACAGTTTGGGTGTTCTTCGACCGTTTGATCTACCCCGAGGTCAATCTGAATACGAACAACAATGCCGATAACGGCATAAAGGCTTGGCTTAACTTCGACTACGCCGGCGAAGTTATCCGCCGTGAGGTTGCGGTTCACGCGGTTGCCAACGACCAGGGCGCCCTAACCTCAGCCGGCTACTCGCTCAAGAGCAATACTTGGGTGTGGGTGAACGCAGTAGTGCTTACCGACATCAACTACACTGTGAGGGTTTTGCCTTGGAGCACCACACCCGTCGACCCGACCGACATCATCCAAAACAACTTCACGGCCGACCCGGGTGAGTTCCTCTTCCCCGGCACGGGCACAACCGTGAGCCTTAGCGGCCGGGCAACAATCACCTCCGATCACGAAGATGGATGGAATATCGCCGAAATCTCGAATAACTGGATTCGCGCCACAAATACCGGCGACATTGTCACTGTAACTGTCGAATCCAACTCCTCGAACATGATCCGCACCGGACACGTCACGATCGAGTCGGGCAATCTGCTGAAGAAGATCATTGTGACACAGTTGCCTGCCTCGGGAGAGATCGTCGACAGTGCCGATCCAGCAGGTGCGACACTGTATGCCGGCGCATTCTGGAAAGCTAACCAGTATGGCGAGCGTCTGATCACGATCCCCCGTTCGTCAGACGGAGAGATCGACGGTTCGTGGGCAGCCTATGTAGTGGAGGGCAAAGAGTGGATCGTTCTCGACACAAAGAACTACATCGCCCCCGCAAGCCGCATCGGCGCAGGCAACGACGCTGATTTCGACCGAAACCACCGCGTAGAAGGTTTCGACACGGGCGTAAGCGGCGAGCTTGCTGAAAACGCCGACGCCGACGCCGGAATCGACACTAAGATCTACTTCCGCATAGGTCTCAACGGCGAGCACACTCCGACGGCGGATGAACCGGCCCGCTACGGCATGATCCTGTTGGCGTACAACGGCGACGAAGACAACCGGGATCCCATAACCGGTGCGATCACCTACAAGTACCGTCGGATCTGGGTACGCCAGGGCGAAGGCCCCGACTACCTGTTCTCGAAGACCGAACGGCCTACCGATGCTAATGTGCGTTTCAGCCCATACAACGTGGCCCCTCCTGCCGACAAGCCGTTCAACAGCGACGGCTGGGTGCAACTCGACCAACGCACGACCGACGGCAGATCGGGTGGGGGAGCATTTGCGGCCTATCCCTCTCAGGCGGGAGCGTACTTCCAGTTTTCTCCTGACGCTTCGGTTTTGCGCCGTGCCTGGCGGCCGGGAAACGGGGCGTATACCGGATGGGTTACAACGACACAGTATGGTTTCGATACCGCAACTATGGAGACGTGCCCTCCGGGCTGGCGTCGTCCTAATTACGAGCGTGACGGAGCCGGCAATACTTCTATCGACGAACCGGGACAGTCGTTGTGGCAGACTGTGCCCCCGAAAAGAGAAACGAATACAGACAACTCTGTCTGGGGCTACTATGCCGACGGATGGTTTGATCGAAAGGAACTTAACTCCAACGCTAACACGGTGGAGGGTAATAACGCAGGCGCGGCTTACGTGGGGCGGTTGTTCTACAACACCAATGGCTCGGCCTCTATCTTCTTTCCTGTCGCAGGAAATCGGCAAGATTACACTACGATTATGACGGGGCAGGTTGGTGCATATTGGACAACTTTCTACGGGCAAGATGGTATTGAAACAACAAATTTAACACATACTATACACTTAGATAATTTTAAAAATCATGCCACCCCCAATGGTCAGGCATATTCCTATTCCTCAACCGCTTGGGAAATCACATACGGCATGCCCATCCGCTGCGTCAAGGACGCCAGTGCCGATTCGGTGGGCAAATTCTCGGTAGAGTCGGAGGTCACACTCAAATACGACGGCACCACCATCGAAGCGGTCGAGGTGATCAGCACCACCGCCGACGGCTTCAGCCTGGGATGGAAGGTCAAAGACGCCGACAACGCTTACCAAATCTCATACAACGGCGGAGACAGTTGGACTAACTACACGCCGAATGACGTGATCTTCCCCACAAGAGGCACGGGCGGCACGGAGTATGTGCCTGCCGCACTGCGCGCGATCCCGGCCAAGTACGACAACCTCGGCAACGAGGACAAAGCCCTGCGTGCCACCATCCAGACCGGCACCCCCGCTGCACCCGAAGACCTGTCGCTGATGTACAACGGCCTGCAAAACACGGCCAACAGCTACATCGTGAATGCCCACGGCCACTACAAACTGCCGTTGGTGTACGGCAACGCCATCAAAGACGGCCGCGACAACAGGGAGGCTTACGATCCGGAGATGCCCACCGGAAACGGCATCAACACCAACAACTTCCTCGATCAATTCCAGGGCGCAGGCGGCGCCATCACCGGCCCGAACATCCCGTCGGCGGACAACGCCACCCTCGTGTGGATGGACTCGCCCGGTTTGGTGACCAACGTGCGCCTCGTCGACAACAACAACTACCTTGCGTTCGACATTCCTAAGGAGACCATCGTTCAGGGTAACGCCGTGGTGGCGGTGCGCGACTCGGGCGGCAATATTCTGTGGAGTTGGCAGATTTGGGTGACGCCACTTGTGAAAGCCACCCAAGCAGGGCGTGAGTACGACAGCGCGATTAACAGAAACGGCACTGGCTACGACTTCATGCAGTGGAACCTCGGCTGGGTCGAGCCCACCACGCGCCTCTACGAAAAGCGCTGGGTGAAGATCACCCTCGTACAGGATGTGACCGGCGAAACGGCCGAGGTGATTCTCAAGCAGGGTGACCTCACCGGACTGCCCGGTAATCATACGATAGCGCTCGCCGGCAACAGCACCTCTTACCAGTTCGGTCGCAAGGATCCTATCCCGGGGCTTTATGTCGGTGTGACGCCCACTCCTTCGGAAACCGAAATTGGACGCATGACATGGCGTGGACAAAAGTTGGATGGAACCAATTACGAAATGTATGCCTATGGTGCTCCCAATCTCACTTTGGGCGACGCGGTTAAAAACCCGTCCATATTCCCATTCGTGCACCATGGCTTCCCGTCGTGGTGGTCTCCGGGCACTGTGGGTTGGCGTAATTTGTGGAATGCCTACAACGCCACGTTAGCCCCCTTGCCTCCCGCCATCCTCCCCGACCGCAATGTCGTCAAAACGGTGTACGATCCCAGCCCCGCGGGCTTCAAGATGCCTCCTGAAAACGCATTCAGCGGTTTCTACACCCCATCAGGCCAACATGGCGGCACTCCGAGCGGTACGTTAGTCGCCGGCAAAGGCTACGGCCTGTGGCTCGATCCGGGCGATCATTCGAAGGGCTCCGCCTTATTCCAGTTCGTCCCTGCTTTCGAATTCGGTGCGAATCCAATCCAGACAAACGATACTGGCAATTACTGGTCGGCAGATAGATTAGATGGCGAGTATCCCATCTCTGATTCCAGACACACACAAAATGGAATGTTGTTGCGCCTCAGAGAAGGCAGTTCTGTCTCGATAGCATATTATACAATACCTACGGGCAACGCCGTCCGCCCCATCGCCGACACCGCTCCGTTCGTACCGGGCGTAGTCGCCCCGAAGGGAGTGATCGGCTATATCCACAACCCCGGCGGCGCAAACCACCATCAGCTCACGCTCAAGGGCGACAAGAGCTACTTCGCCACGGGCCAGGCCGATCAAAACAGCTACACCGTCTACGCCGCCTACTTCAAGTGGGGCTCACTCGTTGCGCTCAGCAGTCAGGACAACGGCGAATTCACCCCCGAAGACATAATCGCCGCCAAAGGCTACGACAACAAAACCGACCCCGCCGCCGCCCTCACCGCAATCAAAAACCACGTCGCCACCGGTGCAACCATGCAGGATAAGTGGGATAATATCCCCTACGGCGACCCGGACGGCAGAACCATTAACGCCATTGAGCCTGTTTGGCCGATGACCAATACCGCCAATATCCGTAATGGTATCGGCGACGCCTGCAAGCACTACTTCGGTGCCGACTGGGCAGTGCCCTCGGACTATGCGATCGACGACTTTAGCGGTGCCACGACCCCATATTCTTTTGCGGCCAATGGTGGGAATGCGAATAATCCGGGCATAGCCACTTTCGCCTCCGGTGCCAAGTTGCCTGCCGCGGGATGGCGTACAACGGATGGCGCTGTGGCTATGGTTTCTCAGAATGTAAGCACTCAGGGTGTGGACGGTCGCTACATGACCACTTTCGTTTTCAATTACAACACTCCCCATGCGCTACTGTTCGACGCATCGCGAGTAGAACGGAATCGCATACAGGGCGGCTTCCCTTACGGCCTCCCCATCCGCTGTGTGGAGGTACCGACGCTGGACGTCTCGCCGGCCGAGTTCAATTTTCCCGATGCCGCGGCGCGTGATACGTATTCCGGTATCTATGCCACGGTGACTGTGGGCAATGTCAGTACATGGCAGGTCGAAGGTGTATCCGTGAGCGAAACCGAAATATCAGGCACCCCCAGCTGGTTGACCTACTATCAGATCGCGACTGGCAACGCACAAGATAATCTGCGGATAGAGGTGTCGGAAAACGGCACCAATGCAGCCCAACTACGTACCGCTTACATACATCTGAGCGCGGCAGGGGGAACTTTGAAAAAAACCATCAAGGTCACGCAGTCGGCAGTTAGGGCGAGTGTCCCCGCTCCCAAAGGGGTTATAGGCTATTATGTCGACCCGCAGGACGGAAAAACGAAACTCACGATCAGGGGCGACAAGACCCTCGGAGGAGAAATAGACAATGTCGGCGTCGCCATGTTCAAGTGGGGATCGCTCGTCGCGCTTAACAGCTATACCCCCGCGATGACATCATATGACCCTGCGAGAGACGTTATGGTTGTTCCAAGGTTCGATTTTGCTCCCTCGAAGACCGCCTCATGGAACGGTATCCCGTACGAAATGACTTCTTCATGGCCGACCGCCGATGATGATGTCAATGGCATTGGAGACCCGTGCAGGTTCTATGCCGGCATGTTCCCCGACCAATTCGAGAACAAAATTTGGAGGACGCCGAGTAAGTCGCATTACGACACATGGAAAACCGACAAGACGGTATCGATTATAGAAACACCGGCGACGCTTAACAGTGTGTTATGGTTGGGCAATGCCGAGAATCCACAAATACTGCCCGGCCCGGGTGTTCGTGGCGGCGGGGGATATACGGCAACCTTCTATCGGGCGGGAGAATACTGGACTTCCACGAAGACCTCACCCACAGCATCTCCCGATGTGCTGTACTTTAATAAGGATTATCTGGTCGATCTTAGATCATCATATGCGGCCACGATCGATGCTGCCGCCGCCGTGCGGTGCGAGGAGGCTCCGCCGACCTATAGAGTGACGGTGAGTGCGGAGGGCGGCGTGCCGGCCAGTTTCTCGTCCGTTCCGTCCGAAGCCATCACGGCGACCGGTGCCGATTCCGGTACGCCGGTGTCGGTGACCGCTCCTGCCGTTCCGAGTTACGTATTCTCATCATGGCAGGTCACAGACTCCCAAGGCTCCCGGAGTTCCACGGCTAACCCATACTCGTTCAACATAGCCGAAAACACGACTCTGGTTGCGAAATATAACCTGAACTTGAGTTGGACGGTTGTTGCTCCTGTTCCTGTCCAAGTTTCTTCGGGTCTTTATTCGATGGCGGGTTTTCCTGTAAAGATACAATCAGCCGAAGCCTTTCCCACGTCGGTTCAATTTCGCGTGGAACATATGAGAAATGGTAATGTAATGCGTTACACCACTATTAAATCGACCTCCTTAATTGCGAATAGTAAGCAGGAAGTGACAGTGGATGTCCCGCCCGTAGACAATGATGTAAATAGAGATGCTACAATCCAATGGCTTAATCCCCACACAAACCAATGGACTACCCTTGTTACATACAAGCAGGCCGGAGCTGTGAAAACCTCTTTTGGCCACTTGGTTGCGTCTGGATATGCCACGGCGGGTGCTGCTAACGAGCCTGATATGGGCGTTGACTCCGAACCTGAAGCGTTCAATTATTGGTATAGAGCAGTCGGTCTTGCCAGCAAATACGATTCTTTCCAAAACAATAGTAGCGCCAACAACCATGAGTATACGTTGACTGGTAGTACAGGTTGTGCTGCTTACTATGAGGGCGATGAAAATGATCAGAAAACAGGAAAGGGTAGGTGGTTTCTTCCTTGGAGTAACGAAGCATGGAATATCTTCGAACAAGTAGCCACGATAAACACGAGAGTTGGCAATAATACCCACGGAGACAAGATAGACACATCGTCGCATCGTCTGTGGGCTTCAGATGTTTACAGCGGAGAGCCCTATGAAGTTGATATGATTAACGGTAGCGGTATAATAACAAAAAGGACAGTCGATAAGGATCATAGTGCATCTATGGACTATCCCTATGCTTGGGAAGTACAGAGCTACGCTCGCTGTGTGAGGCTGGATAATTAAAATCCCGGGCCCGGCACCTTTCCCCTCCCAACCCTGCCGGCCCACAATCCCTGCGGAGTCTGAACCCCCCGCAGGGAACGGAAAAAGACAAAATGAGTAAAACAAACATACTGAGTTTCAGCGAGGTCGACCGCAAACACAAGCCTCGAAAAATCATGCACATTGCCCAAAGCCTTCACCGAAAAAGGCCTCTACATGCTCGCCACGATCCTCAAAAGCCCGCGTGCAACAATGAATTTCGCCCTGCTGAAAGTGAAACACACGATCAAACGAAAAGAATAAACACACCAAACCCCGGGTGCGGCAGCCCTCCCCTCCATTCCCAACCCTGCCGCTCCCGTAATCCCTGCGACGGATTGAACCCCGCGCAGGGAGCAGAAAAAATTGAAAAAAAGACAAGAACATGAAACAGCGTTTTGTATTTCTGTTTACTTTGACGGCGTTAGCCCTTAGTGGTTGCGTACACGAGCCGAAGATAGGTCCGGAACCGCCTGAAGGCGAGGAGGTTTCGATTATCGTCAACCCTCTTGCCGGCGTATTGCCGGTAGTCGCCACCCGCGCGGGCTTCCACGGCCACGACGAGTTGGGTGACCCGAACATCGGCGACCCCGACAACAATACCGGCCTTGCCGCCGGGCGCCGAGCCGACGTTAAAGTCTCCAAACTAAGGGTGCTGCTTTACAAAGCCTCCACGGAAGATTTGATGGATCCCCTTGAGCAGCTCCCGATCGCGATAGGCGACATCGCTCCCGGCCGGCCTCTTCCCGTCCGGATCATCGTCCCGACGGGCAAATACCACATGGTTTTCATCACGAACGAAACCCCGGAGCTGACGACGTTTTTTGGCACCCCCGGCAACTTCGACATGATGTACAAACTCGAAGACGCCATGATCGCCCAGTCGGCGTTCTCGGCCGATAAAGACATTCCGATGTTCGGCATCGTGCGCAACGTGAGTATCCTGGGCCAAAACCGGGTGATGGTGAACGACGAAGAGTGGGAGACCTCGACCACCGAGCCTCTTACGGCCGAGATTGTCCGCACAGGAGTACGCCTGAGCCTCGAGATCACCCTCGAACCATGGCAGTTCGACGAATGGACGACGGGTACGTCTGGCAGCGAGACAGGCAAAGCCACCATAGCGGGCATCCCCAAGCAGATGTACCTCAGGGACGACCCCTTCGCCGGCAACGTCTACAACGGCGAAACCCCCTCGACCGACCGCATCGCCGCCGTCGACTACACGGCGGTAGCCGCCGCCGATCCCACCGATCCCGAGCCTGTGCCCGGCTACGCCGGCTATTGGTTTCCGGAGTACAACACGGCCGGCGTTTCGACCTCCGGCATCAAGCAATACATCGTTCGTTACGACCGCATCATCCTTCCCGAGTTGCTTTTCGCCGCAGAAAACGACACCGCCAAGGCGATGACGCTGTCGATGATCATCGGCGGCCGCACACTGGGCAGCGAGATCAGCATCACCGACGGCGAAGTCACAGGCGGCCTGAACTACACCATCCCGCGCAACACCTGGCTTCACCTCGACGTAACGGCCGCAGCCACCAAACTCCACGTCAGACCCACCGTTGAGCCATGGAATACCGCCATCACACCTCCGTTAACTGACGCCTACAACCTCAAGGTTCCGGAAGTGATCTACATTCCGGGTTCGGGCGACCCCGTGTCTTTCCTCATCTCCACCACCTATCCCGATGACCCGGACCCAAATGTGAACGATTGGCCATCGATATCCTATGCCAACCACTGGAATTTTAACTGGGTATCTGAATTGGCACCAGTCGAGAATGATCCCAGTATGAAGCAGGAAGAGGTCGCTCCCGGGATTAACGGGGAGAGGAACTTCATAATAACAGTTGATGCCAAAGAGAATAATCAAACTGCTCCGCCTCCTCCAGGTGTTTCTCCGCCTCCATACGGTGAGCGCGAGAGTTATATTACGATTCACATAGGCTCTCTACAAAAACGTATCAGGCTGGTTCAACTGCGCCACATGGTATACGCTGCGCCTGGTGTGATCGGCATCAAAAAGAGCGACTACGACCGCCAGCGCGAGGATAGGGAGAAACTTGAGGCAGATTACATTCTGGCCGGAGACTCGCCCGCTACAGCGAAAGCCAAGGCGGCGAAATATTTCGACGAGGATATACAACTGACCATTAAAGGGTCGAGTACCTATACCTATGACAACACATGGGTAGAGGCCATAGCAGTGAAAGATGGCCTCGGCAGCCTCGAGGACGAACCGGTCTATGCGGTCTACTTCAAGTGGGGCTCGACCATCGCCACCATAGGCGGGACAGGCAACGCATGGAATGCCGATGACGTTGTATGGATCAATCCCGAGTTTGCCGCGGCGAATCCCAACCCCGATTTCAGCAATTACACAACCAGTATCAGGTATGCGGTCTACAATCCCTCGCCGACAGAACCTGGTAACAACGTGACCGAGAGTCTGTCGAAAGGGCACGGTGACCCGTGTGACTTTGTAAATGGTGGCACGGCGGCTCGACGGAGCGGTTGGAAAACCCCTACGGGTGACCCTGCCTGGAGTACTACAAAAAATTACAGCACCTCTCAGTATCCTTTCGGCACCACGTCTCCGATCAGTAATGCATCCTATCGTGTAACAACAATCAATACTGGTTTTGGAAAAGTAGGAATCAGGACGATTAACAACGCCCTGTTCCTGCCTCACGGAGGAATGCGCACTAACGTGGGCTCAACCCTTTCGTGGATTACAGAAAGTGCAGGTTACTGGACATCTACCGACAAGACCGGTGATAATATGGTCGGTCTGCAGTTTTCTTCCATTCAATCTAATACCGGGTTATCTCCCAGCGAAACCTATGTCAGAGGTGCTGATGTGTTCATGAACGTCCGCTGCATGCCGCCCAAGCCGGTGGCTTACGCCGCCCCCGGAGTGATAGGCTACATAGCCGACGGCCCCCGTAAGGGCGAGCTCACCCTGCGCGGTTCGAAAGAGTTCGCAGGAACCCCGCTTATGGACGGAATAGTGGCCAAGGCCACGGGTCAGCCTCTCGAAAACGAAACTGTCCACACCGCTTTCTTCAAATGGGGCTCGCTCGTAGCGATCAGTAGTGATCAAAACGACTTCGGCAACCTCTCCACCTGCTTCGACGCGAACGACATCGTCGCCGCTCCGGCGGAGTACGGCGGAGTCGCGAAGGTGAAAGCCGACATAGGCACCCAAACAAATCGGACGGCATGGGATGCCTCTCCGGGGATTCCTTTCCGGCAAAGCACGGAGACCAAGAAGGGCTGGGAAT
>DBDQ01000016.1 GCA_002293665.1 Alistipes sp. UBA928
TTATCTTGAGGCTAAAATGAGAGGACTATCGTCCATAACGTCGCAATTAAATACATATAGGGGAGAGTTTAACAAGCATCATATTGATCTGCAGTCAGAGGGAACAATGCAAGTGCCCCATCGGCCAAATATGGAAACTAATCAGCAACTGCAATTATTCAGCAATGACATATTGGCAGAGTATAATAAAACTATAGCACAACAAAAATCTCCATATTGCATTGCAGTTGCATATACAGATCAGCTTGCAATAATCGATCCTAATATATCAATATATTTCGACAATATAAAAGGAGGTGAGGGCCGCTCAATAATTGTTGAGACTGAGAGTGATCTTTCTAAACCACCTAAATTTCTATGGAACGATGTGGACAACCAGGACTGGTTTGTGGATTGTTACTATATTAAGAAAGGAGGAACGGACGCTGATAAGATATCTATTCCAAAAAACCAATGTACAATTAATCAAGCATCATCAGGTTTGCCTTCTGGCTATTATGACAGTATTCGCATTGATTTGAGTTCTCTTCCTTCCAAAAAAGGGGATATTATTTTAATTGTAAACTGCGTCAAGACTATGAGAGGAGGCTGTGCTTTGCCTACAGTTGTGCCTTCAGCTGTCGTTTGTACAAGGGCATGGTGGCGAAATATGTCTGAACTTGAACAAAACAATATCGCTATTCATGAAGTTGGTCACAAGATTGGTATGGTTAGCAATGGGAATCCCCCCTTGCCGGATAGTCCAAAATACTTTTACTCAGGAAGTGGCCATAATGGAAATCATTGTTACAATGGAATTACCCCTAACACCAACTATGCAGGAATGGGGGCGGCATCTCAATGTGTTATGTTTGGAGAGGTTTCTACCCAAAGCTCTTTTTGTAGTGAATGTGCAGAAGTAGTCAAGAAGTTGGATTTAAAATCCGGATTGAAATAAAAAAAGAGAAATGGCTATAAAAAAACATATTACAACGATTATGCTAACCGCTTGCTTATTGTCATGCGGTACAGTATCGAATATATCACAGAGCCAACACACTAAACAAAATAATATGTATTGCACACGATTTATTCCTGAAATCTTTAACGAGATAGAATTAGGATATTCCAAAACATCTCAAACCGTTTGTTCTCCGGGATACCCAAGTACTCAAATTGCGTTAAATACAATAACGATCAATACACCCGACAGAATAATTATCAATGTAAAATGTGACCATATTTCATCTGTCCTGCCGATGTGTGTTACATATAAGGTTTCGTCCCGACGGTCAACAAAATATCACGAAGACGAGATGATGGTTCATCTACGGATGATTGAAGGTCGGGAGGTTTACTTTGGAAAAATTATTGACAACGACGTGAATAATGATTATGTTATCCCTCCATACTGGAACTCTCAGATGGAACAAAACAGGAGGGAGAGAATTTTGGAGGCCCAAAAATACAGTGACGAAGAATTAAACGATGGTCAAGCATCTGGCGGCTATATGAATCTAAATATTATGGAATATGTAGATATGCCATTCGCACCGGGCAGATATGAAGTGTGGCTATCGTTTTACGGTCTCGAGTCGAATCATTGTTTCACAGAAATAATAGCAGAATAAGCGATGAACGGCCTGCCCAATGACTATAAATCCAGATGACCACCACATTCGATAAAAAAGACACAGAAGGAATCAACGGGCTGTACACCGATTTCCGGAGCGATGTTGTAGCGGCGACGGTTGTCGACAACGGGTTCGATGCGGACAACGTTATCGTCCTGCGTCGCAGAGGCTCGGAGCGCCAGACCGACAAGGAGGTCGACTCGGTGGAGTACAAGCCCGATTACGAGGGCAACGGCAACGACGTGCTGCTCATCAAGACCAACCGCCGCGGGATATACGACAACCTCCCCGAGGGGCTTTTCCACACCCCGTCGAGTCTGCGCAATCGCAGCAAGGAGAAGATCATAAGCAACATCCGCAGCCAGCACCGGGACGAGTTCTACATCCGCCGTTTCTTCTCGCTGTACGAGGCGGAGGTCGAGCACAGCCGCATAGACATCCGTCTGACGGAGCTGCGTTACGACCGGCCGGCCAGGCACCGTGCGCGTGTCGATACGCTCGGTCACTTTTGGCCGGTCATTGGTCGGATGGACTCGCTGACGGCCATTCTGTTCGTCCGCACGATCCCCTCCATTTCGGAGATAAGGAACAGCTACACGCAGATTGCCCGGGCACTTGGCACCATACTCGGCTATCCCATCCGTATCGTGATCGAGAACAGGGCCGTCCGGGCCGACATGAACTTCCCGCGCCTTGGCACGATGCGCCTCGGGGTCGATTCGGTGCTTAAAGGGGCGCAAAACCGCCCCCACGCCCGCGTGATAATACAGGCTCCGCGGGAAGCGATAAACGGTTTGGTTCCTTCGGGAAAGACGCGGGATGTGGTCGAGACACTGCTCGGCATCTACCTGCCCGACGAGGTGACGCCGGTCGTGGAGATACGGCCCGAGATGGTTGTATACACGAGCCGTTTCGGGGGGCGTCTGGGTGTGAATACAAAACTAAAAGATAACAGTCTATATGAGAGCTAAGAACAGTAAAACAGTTACGCGCGGCTATCTGCTTTTTGCCCTGACACTATGTATTTCGATACTTGTGGGGGTAGGATGCGCATGGTTTTTCATCCTCACCTCCAACCGCGAGGTGGCCCGGATCGAGGTACGTTCGGGAGAGTACGACGCCGCCTACGAGCGTCAGTTGGCTCTGACCTACCGGGTCGATTCGCTGTACAACAACATGGCGCTACTGAACAGCGACAGGCGTTTGAACCAGGTGGTGTTGCAGAACCGTATCAGCACCCAGAAGATGAACCTCGTCAATACTCTGAGCCGGAAGGATCATGAGGATGATCTGCTGTACCGCAAAATGTCGGAGAGACTCAACGACATCCTCGATGTCAAGGACTCCATCGGACTGCGACACGCACAGGTCGAGCAGACAAAAGAGGAGTTGCAACGCTGTATCGTGGATAACCGCGACGCGGCTCGAAGAATGATATTCCAATAACCCTCTAATTCGCAGAGACATGAAAAATTCGACGACAGACACCACGAAATATGTCAACCGCAGGGAACGCATCGGCGGTCTCATTTATGTTCTTTTGTTCTTCATCATCGGTGCGGGCAGTTGCGCCTGGTTGCTCGTGTCGCAGAGCGACGTTGCGCAGATATTCTCGCGCAAAGACCTTGTGGGCGCAAAGATGAAGCGCCAGCAGGATTTCCATAGGGATCAGGAGCGGATCGCCGCCGACTGCGATCTCATAGTCGAGGCGATCAGCAGCTTCGACCCCGGCATAACCGCCGTGTATGAGAAGAACGACATCCAGTTCATGATCAATGAATTGAAAAAGAATTATGATCGCAACCACCTCGACAAGCGGTACATGGTCTATCTCCATCTGGCCGATTTTTATCAGATGTGGTTCAACGACCGTCAGGATCTATGGCGATTGCACACCAATCTGGTCAACATACGCCAAAACCTCGACGAGTGCGAACTAGGATTGGAAAAGAAACAGGACAAACTCAAAACCGGTACCCGGTAACCCGCAGTGGCAATAAATAACAGATAGAAGACATGAGCAAAATATTCAATACCCGTTCGATGGTGTCCGCCATAATCGTCATAACACTGATCATCGTTCTGATCATTATCATGCGTTCCTGCGGTCGCGAGCGGATAGTCCGCGCCTCGGTGTCGTCGACGGATTTCGTCATGGATCAGCCGCTGAGATTTGCCGACAGTACCGCCGGAGCCGATTCATGGCTTTGGGAGTTCGGCAACGGGGATTACAGCACCGAACAGACGGGGACATATCAATTCCCGGAAGAGGGACGTTACCGCATAAGGCTGAAGGTTAACCACGACATGGAGAAAGAGTTTGAGGTGAGGGTCAGGCCGCGCACCGACAATCCGTTCGACCATCTGATCCGTATCAACGCCCCCGAAACGGCAATACAAGGCGAGTATATTCTGTTCTCGGCCGAGGGTAACGATCTCGACTGGCGCTGGGAGTTCGGCGAGAGCGGCATTATCGACTCGCGTGAAAAGACGGCCATCTACGCCTACGAGAACCACGGCACCTATCGGATCAGTCTCAGCACCGAGAAAACGAGATACCCGGTGACACAGCTCATACAGATACTGCCAAAGTACATGGAGACCGACTCGCTCGATGCCATGACCATCGCGGGGAACGACATCCGCCAGCGTTTGCAGAACATAGCCGACGGAAAGCCATTTAACCCCAACTACAACCACGTTCTCAGAACTTATTTGTGCAACGACCCCGACATTTTGGTAACTGTGAACAACAACCGCCGCAACGACTTCTACTCCTACTGCGCGGGGCTGAGGGTCGCGGGCCGGGGCACTTATGTCGAGACGGTCTTCGTGGAGTCGAGCAATCCCGAATCGGGCTGCATAGACCACCTCATTGTCATTCAGTACGGGCCGGGCGAAAACCGGCCGTTATCTCCAACATCTCAAACACAATAAAAACAGTCTCCATGAAATCTGGAAAAAACACCATACGTTTCTCCTTACTGCTTTGCGTCTGCATAGCGGTGCAATCCTGCGGCCCTGTGAATTTCCTCACCCACACCAAACCGTTGCCGCGGCGCTACACCGAAAATTACAACTATCCCAACGTGAAGGCCATCCGCTCGGAAGCGAACCTGAGGGCGTGGGTCGTCTATTCCGACCGGACGGGCAACATAACGACCGAACAGCCGGGAGGCACACTGGAACACACGGAGTTGGACTTCATGGAGCCGCTGCTCGTCATCGGCAAGCGTGGCAATTACTACAAGCTGATCCGCCACAAGCCCGCAGTGCTGAAGAACCGGCGTTCTCTGACCAACCGTGGTGAGGTTGAATACGTCGGTTGGCTCCACCGGGATCGCCTTCTGCTATTTGACAACTCTATAACGGAGATCCGCAACGGCATAAAGCTAAAGAATCTGACCACCATACAGAACGGCCGGTACGTTACGGGGGCCGATAAATACTTCCGCAGCGACTCGCTGATCCTCTACTCGCAACCCAAACTGACCGACGCGACTGGTATACTGATGGGTATGAACAACATCGCATATGTGTTGAAGTACGTTGAGAACGACACCCGGGCTCTGGTCGGCTATCGTCCCAAAATATCTCCGGAGTTAGTGGATTCTCTTGTCACCGGCTGGGTGGACGCCTCGCTGATAGCTCCTTTCGGCCAGCGTTTGACTGTTGGAACGGCTCCGCTTATCGTCAACGAGGAGTACCGACCGGATACTCTTTGCGTCGATTCATTACGCCGTGCGGTGTCGCCGGTCGAGTCGTTCCACCCCGTTCTGTATGCCGACCACCGAGACAGCCTGCTCGTGTTTCGCACCCTCGACGGCGGCCCGGTGATCGACCATCGGGAAAACCGGATATTCAACGTCGACGGCGATCCCATAACATGGGATGAGAGTAAGGTGATCGAAAGCAACCTGAGAAATGTCAACGTGATCTTCGCCTTCGAATTGACCGATAACGTGATTGCCCAGATGCCGGCGTTGTCGAACACGGTGCAGAACGTGAATCAGGTGTTCGAAACCTCGCCGAGGGATATAAACTATCAATACGCCGCGGCACTTGGCGACTCTATTGTCCTGTTCGAGCACAATTACCTGAACTTCAGCGACCGGGTGATCGAACTCGCAAAAGACCTCAAGCCCTCCCCGCCATATCCGGCAAACAGGGCGCTCACCCATGCCGTGAGACTGGCAGGCCGGATGCCCAAAGCGACAAACCTTATCGTCTACGTCGGCGAGAAATCCAACACCGCCGAATATCCGTCACGTGAGATCATCGACGGCTTTATCGACAACAACTGCCGCCTGCTGAGCTATCATGTGTTCTCGGACAACAACGATATATTCAACAACTTCGTGCTCCAATCGACAGCGATCATCGAGCATTACGCCGACACGACGAAGGTACTCAAGCGCAAGATCATCGTATACCCCGATCAGGTACACAGAATGAACTGGTTCAAGGAGAACACCAAGAACGCCTACGCCCTCGACTTCCCGCGCCGCAGCATGACGCAGGGAATGGTCATCTTTCCCGAGAAAGGTCAGATGGCCGAGCCGGAGTTGCTGGCCGGTAGCGTCGATTCCATCGTACGCCAGATCGAGGCCGATAACCTCAATCTGATCGCCAGCATGGATCGTGCCTTCCGGCAGGTCGGCCGCCACCGCAGCCGTTACGACCGCAGCTTTGCACGAAGGTTCGACATAGATACGGCGGCACGCATTGCTCCGGAACTTCGGGGGGCTTTCGACATCGTCTCCCCGAACTGGGCCGCCATCACCCACCGTGTAGATAACAGGGTGGACTCCGCCGGTATGTCCGACTTCGGGTTGATCCTTACCGAAGCCGAACTTGCGGAATTGACCGCCTTTATCGAGGATCTTGCCGCCGAGCAACTCGACCGTGCGGGATACAGAAAGGTGAATAACAAAGCCCAAAGAGTCCGCAGGGTCAGGCGTGATCTGCGCGGGGTTCCTCCCGACGCCCAATTGGAGTTGGTTCATTCGACAGGCCCGGACTCGCTGGTCGAACGAAAATATGTTAACACTCGCCCTGTCCGAAGATATGTGAGAAGAACCTATATGGAGGCTTTGAGAAAATGTGTTGTTGACGGTCGTCGGCGAAAGCTCACCTTGTCTCAGGCCCATGAGTATATTACAACCGCACCGAGTATACACTCCGATATGTCGACGATCCTTATAAAACATCTGCTCCGCAAAAAGAGATTACTCGACAGCGAGTTGGATTTGTTGCTGAGGTATTTCAAAGCCCACGAGTCTCTGCCCGACCAGGAAGCTATTCCTGCCGAAGAGTTCAACGGTCCCGACGGCGAGACCTATTTCCTCCTGCCCTACGAAGCGTTGCCGTAAACACTATCAAATATTCGGTCAATATGAAAAGACTAATCGGAACAGGCAGAGTTTTGGCTTTTTTAACCGTCGTGGTGGGCATTGTGCATGAGGCGATGACATTCCATTCAATGATTTCGGGCGGAATGATCGGGCTCAATACAATGTGGAGACGGATATTCACCGAGGCATTTTGCACCCGTTGAAAACAAAGGATCTTACCACAAAACAACTCTAAGTATAAAACACTAAACTTTATTCATCCCTGTTTTGCCGTTATTACGAAGGTTATGGCTATCTTTGCTCGAATAATATCGACCGCACCATGAAAATTCTGATAATCAACGGGCCGAATCTCAACCTGCTGGGCAAGCGCGAGCCGGGGATTTACGGCAACAGCGACTTCGAAACATACCTCGCCACGCTGCGCTCCGCCCATCCCGCTGTGCAGATCGACTACACGCAGTCGAACATCGAGGGCGAGATCATCGACGCCATACAGCAGTCGGACGGAAAATACGACGGAGTGTTGCTCAACGCCGGCGGCTACACCCACACCTCGGTGGCGATAGCCGACGCCATAGGCGCCATTGCAACCCCGGTGGTGGAGGTGCATATCTCGTGCATCCTCGCCCGCGAAGATTTCCGCCACATTTCGCTCGTCGCTCCCGTGTGCCGCGGCTCGATCATGGGTTTCGGCCTCGACAGCTACCGCCTCGGGCTGCTGTCGTTCCTTAATTAAAATCGGCACGCCGTGGCTGCCGAGCTCAAAGGGAAAGTCATTCGCGGATTTGCGTGGAACACCGCCGAGAAAATCGCTTCGGCGGTATTTCAGGCGTGGGTCGTGATCAACATCATCAACCGTGTCGCTCCCGAGGAGTACGCCCTGAAGGCTATCCTGGCGCCGTTGGTGGCGATCTTCAACGTATTTGTCGACAGTGGTTTCTCGCAGGCGCTGATCCGCAACCGCGACGCCACTCGGACGGACTACTCGTCGGCGTTTTGGTTCAACATTGCAGTCTCGGCGGTTTTGTACGTGCTGCTCGTGGGGCTGTCGTATCCGGCGGCGCGGCTGTTCGACATGCCCGATCTGGTGAAGTTCGCGCCGGTCTTCTTTCTGATCATTCCGGTGGGGGCGCTGGGGCTCGTGCAGCAGACGGTGCTGACGCGCGAGTTCGACTTCCGGCGCATCTCGACCATAGTGTTTGCCTCCAACGTCGTCGCGGGATTCGTGGGAGTGGGGTTGGCCTTTGCGGGGTTCGGGTTCTGGTCTATCGTGGGGCAGCGCCTCGCCCAGCCCGTAGTCAGGTCGGCGCTCTACTGGATATTCGGCCGCTGGAGACCGCAGATGCGTTTTTCGATGGCGTCGATCCGTGGGATGTTCGGGTTTTCGTCGCGGCTGCTGGGTACCGACCTGCTCAACAACCTCTACTCCAACATTCCCAACTTCATGATCGGGAGCGTGCACAACCCCGGTACATTGGGCTACTATGAACAGGCCCGCTCGCTGCGCGACGTGCCGGTCAATTCCACCATGACGGCCATGCAGAGTGTCACCTTTCCGGCGCTGGCGTCGATCCGCGACAGCGACGACAAATTCGCGAGTGCCGTTGGGCGCGTGGTAGCGTCGATCGCGTTCCTGATGTTTCCCGTGATGGCGGGCATGATCGTGGTGGCCGACGAGATGTTCGAGGTGTTCATTGCACCGCAGTGGCAGCCTGCGGTGCCGTTTTTCCGCATACTCTGCCTGGCGGGATTTTTCTCGCCCCTGGCGGTGATCTCGTCCAACATTCTGCGCACGCGCAGCGACGGGCGTGCGGTGCTGCGTGTCGAGATCGTTAAAAAGACGATCGCGACTGCGATACTTGCGGCGACGATCCCGTTCGGTGTGGTGGCTGTTGCCTGGGGTGTGGTGGGGATCGCGGTGAGCGATGCGGCGGTGAGTTTCGTGGCCGCACGGCGCCATTCGGCCTACGGTTTCCGGGCTTTGGCGTGCGATGTGCTGCCCGCTGTGGGGCTGACTTTTGTGATGGCCGCGGCGGTGTGGGGGATCGGGCTGTTATTGATGCCGCATGTCAGTTCGTTGGCTCCGAAAGCGGCCTTTGCCGTTGTTTTGGGTGCAAAGATCGTTGCGGGTGTCGGGGTCTATCTCGGCGGTGCGGCGGTGTTGCGGCTCGAGGCTTTCCGTGAATTCCTTGAGGTTGTTCGCAAGGTCGCCGGGAAGAAGGGGCGGGAGTTGGGCTAAAGCCGAGGGACAGAAGTTGTGCTTCCTCCCTCGGGGCTTTAGCCCAATCACGTTTTATGGAAACTACTGTTTGGGATGAACGTCCGACCAATGGTTGTGGATGATTTTCCAGATGCCGGGGTCTTCGGAGCCGTCGGGGCCGGGGCCGACGCGGCGGTAGATCTCGGTGCAGTTCCACATGCCGCTGAAGCTTGACGAAGTGTAGTTGAAGCTCAGCACCGCCACCTCGCCGTGGAGCTGCACCCGTGGCGACACCATCTCGAAACGGTCGACCGAGAGTTTGCCGCGGATTTGTTCATACATTTCGCGCACCTCCCCGATGTCCCATCTACGCGGAGTGAAGGGGTCGAAATAGGTGAACTCGGGAGAGTAAAGCTCGAGGTAGGGCGACGGATCGCCGTTACACCACGCCGTGAGGGCGGCGTGTTCGAGAGCGATCAGATGCTCGGAGATTTGTTCGTTTGTCATTGTCAGGAGAGTTATTGGAATTTTGCAGGAAACGGATTCGTCACAATCTTTTCTTGATCTCGGCCGTGGCGGCTTCGTAGCCCGGTTTTTCGAGCAGTGCAAACATGTTGCGCTTGTAGGCCTCGACGCCTGGCTGGTCGAACGGATTGACCCCGAGCAGGTAGCCGCTGATGCCGCACGCCTTCTCGAAGAAGTAGACGAGTTCGCCGAGTGCCATTTCGTCGATTTTCGGGATTTCGATGCGGATGTTGGGCACCCCGCCGTCGACGTGGGCCAACATCGTGCCGAGTTCGGCCATGTGGTTTACCTCGCCTATGCGCCGTCCGGCCAGAAAGTTGAGGCCATCGCCGTCGTCCGCGGCGCGCTCGATCGTCACGCGGTGGTGCGACGAGGCGACGCTGATCACCGTCTCGAACAGTGTGCGCTCGCCCTCCTGAATATACTGTCCCATCGAGTGGAGGTCGGTCGAGAAGATCACTCCGGCAGGGAAGATGCCCTTGCCCTCTTTGCCCTCGCTCTCGCCGTAGAGTTGTTTCCACCACTCGGCGAAGTATTGCAGCCCCGGCTCGTAGGCGGCCAGAAGTTCTATCTTGTACCCTTTTTGATATAGCGCGTAGCGTGCGGCGGCGTAGATCGCGGCGGGATTTTGCGCGAAGGGCACTCCCGCGGCTGTGGCGGCCTCCATCTTTTGCGCGCCGGCCACAAAAGCATCGATGTCGATCCCCGCGACGGCCAACGGCAACAGGCCCACCGGAGTGAGTACCGAGAAACGGCCGCCCACGTCGTCGGGGATCACGAAGGTCTTGTAGCCCGCCCCGTCGGCCACGCTTTTCAGCGCCCCGCGCCGTGCGTCGGTGATGGCCACTATACGCTTCGCCGCACCGTCGGCACCGTAGCGCTTTTCTATCTCCTGTTTTATTATACGAAAGGCTATGGCTGGTTCGGTGGTGGTGCCCGATTTGGAGATCACCACGGCTGCGAGCGAACGCCCCTCGACAGCCTCCATGAGAGAGGCCATGTAGTCTTCGCTGATGGTGTGGCCCGCGAAGAGGATCTCCGGGTCGCGCCGCTCTTTTTTGAGCACGGCGAACGGATCGCCCAGCGCTTCGAGCACAGCTTTGGTGCCGAGGTACGACCCGCCGATGCCGATCACCACCACAACCTCGGCCAGTGAACGCAGAGTGGCCGCGGTTGCCTTGATCTCGGCCAGAAACCCGGGCGTGATGGAGGAGGGGAGATTCACCCAGCCCAGAAAATCGGAGCCTTTGCCCTCGCCGGTGTGGAGCAGTGCGTTGGAGTATTCGGCGTCGGCGCGCAGGGCGTCCAGATCGGCCTCGGGTACGAAACCGAGGGTTTTGCTTACATCGGGATTTTTCATGATGCGTTATATCAGTTTGTTAGTCAAATTTCTCATCGTTTTCGAGGGCGACGCGCCTTCGTACAGGATCGAGTAGACCGCCTCGGCGATGGGCATGTCGACGCCGTGGGAGTCGTTGACGTGGCGCACAGTTTCACTCGCGTAGTACCCTTCGGCCACGCCACCGAGCTCCATCTGCGCCACTTTTACGTGCAGCCCCTTGCCGATCATCATTCCGAACCGGCGGTTGCGGCTGAAAGGCGAGTAGGCGGTCACGAGCAGGTCGCCCAAAAAGGCCGAGGCATTGGTGTCGCGCTCTGCACACGGAAAAACTTTTTCGAGAAAGCGGCGCATTTCCCGCGCGCCGTTTGAGATGAGCACCGAGGCGAAGTTGTCGCCGTAGCCCAGTCCCGCGGCTATGCCCACCGACAGCGCGTAGATGTTCTTGAGGATCGCCGCGTACTCCACGCCGTGGATGTCGTCCGAGATCGTGGTGCGGATATACCGGGCCGACAGTTTGTGGGTCATCACGCGCGCGTTGTCGAGATTCTCGCACGCTATGGTGAGGTAGCTCAGTCTTTCGAGCGCTATCTCCTCGGCGTGGCTCGGGCCGCCGATCACTCCCGCGCAGCCGAGCGTGAGACCGTGTGCACGGCCCAGATATTCGGTGACCGAGAGGTAGTTGCCCGGCACTATGCCCTTGATGGCGCTGATGACGAACCGGTCGGCGAACGGCACGGTGAGCCCCTCCAGATAGTTTTTGATGAAAGCCGATGGCGCGGCGAGTATCACCACGTCGGCCCCGCCCACCACGGCGTTTATGTCGCTCGACACCTCTATTCTGCCGACGTCGAACTCCACGTCGCTCAGGTAGCGCGGGTTTCGTCCCCCGCTGCGAAGCGACTCCGCCACCTCGGGGTTGCGCACATACCATCCCACCCTGCCTCCGTTCTCCATCGCGCTGCTGTCGGTCAAGATTTTAACGAGTCCCGTCGCCCAACTGCCGTGGCCAACCACGGCACACCGCGAGTCCTTTCCCAATATCATCCTCATTTGTATTTCGTTACGATAAAGTGATTCCCACCAAAGAACTGCAAATATAATAATTTTTAGCGATTAGTTGTGGTAACACAGTAGGGAGGCAGTCTCGGAAACAGCCACGCGCAAAAAGCCTGTAATGAGTCAACGCCGGAAGATCTTCTCTCGTTTGTGGGCGAGGATGGTGGTGACGACGTCGCGGCAGGCGCGGATGTGCGGAGCGTCATCGAAGAAACAGAGCCACGGATCGTCGGCGGATGAATCGAAAACCACATTTCTGAAAACCTCTTGCAGCTTTCCGGGCGGGTGGAGCGAGATTATTACCGATTGCGGGTCGAAAGATCAGTCGCACACGGTGATCTGTTCGGGCACACCCTCGGGCCGGAAAATTTCGCTGCATCGGCCTTCGTCGAAAAAGGCGATGAGCCATTCGCCGGTGCTGCGGCGTTGGGTCTCGACCACATCCCACAGGCCGAGAAAAGATTGGTTTTGGTTAGTGTACATATAATAAAAAGGTGCGGTTACAATCCCTGGTATGTAGGTCTTCGACAACCCCGAATTCAGAAGATGCACCGCACCCGAAGTGGCCGCGGCAAAGTACAAGCCACGGCATGACTCCGAGTTGGCAACCTTTTTCTGAATTAGAAACACGCTGACGATCAGCGTTGTCGAAGTTCACATGCCAGAAAAAACAGTTGTTTTACTCGTTAAATTATGTTGGTGCAAAGATAACACTTTTGATGATTGATGGTTAATGGCTGCGCGCTAAAATTGTTCGGCGAAGCCGCGTAACATTAATCATTTTCCAAATTTATTTGCGATTACGCTCGGCTTTTTCTATCTTTGTGGGTTGTTATACCTCTTATAAAAATCATGGGACATAAAAAGATAAAAAGTGCACTGCTGTCGGTCTACCATAAAGAAGGGCTTGACGATATTGTGAAGACGCTTGCCGGGGCGGGAGTGAAATTATACTCGACGGGCGGAACACTCGAATTTATCCACTCGACGGGCCTCGAAGCTGTTGCCGTAGAGACACTTACCGGTTATCCGTCGATACTGGGCGGAAGGGTCAAAACGCTCCATCCCGGAGTGTTCGGAGGAATACTGGCGCGCCGCGAGGTGGCGGGCGACGGGGCGCAACTCGCCGAGTACAGCATTCCCGAGATCGACCTGGTGATAGTAGACCTCTATCCTTTCGAGGCGACTGTCGCAAGCGGCGCCGACGAGGCCGCGATAATCGAAAAAATAGATATAGGCGGAATCTCGCTCATTCGCGCCGGGGCCAAGAACCACAAAGATGTGGTGATCGTCGGATCGCAGGCGCAGTATGGCGAATTGCTCGATTTGCTGAAGACGCAGGACTGCGCCACAACTTTGGAGCAGCGCCGCCGGTTCGCCGCGCTCGCCTTCGGGGTGAGTTCGCACTACGACAGTGCAATCTTTAACTGGTTCAACCGGGGCGGGGAGATACCCGCCTTCCGCGCCTCCTACGACGGCGGACGGGGCCTGCGCTACGGCGAGAATCCCCACCAGAAGGGGGCTTTCTACGGTGCGCTCGACGAAGTTTTCGAACAGTTGCACGGCAAGGAGATTTCGTACAATAATCTGTTAGACATAGACGCGGCTGTCAACCTGATTGCTGAGTTCGGTGGCGGTGGCAACGGCTACGGCGATATAAAAGATTGCTCCGAGGCAACTTTTGCTATTCTCAAGCACAACAACGCCTGTGGCGTTGGAACGGGAGAGACAGTTCTCGAAGCCTACCAAAGGGCACTCGCGGGCGACCCGGTTTCGGCTTTCGGCGGTGTGCTCATCTCGAACAAGCCGATAGATGCCGCCGCGGCGGAGGAGATCAATAAGCTGTTCTGCGAAGTGATACTCGCGCCGGGGTATGAAGATGCGGCGCTCGAAACGCTGAAGTCGAAGAAGAACCGCATAATCCTCGTACTTAAAAAAATCACGCGCCCGGCCGAACAGTTCCGCTCGCTGCTCAACGGAGTGGCGGTGCAGGACAGGGATCTCGTGGTGGGTGGTGTCGACGGTGAAATCACAGTGGTTACCAAGCGCCGGCCCACTGCTGCCCAAATGGCCGACATGGTGTTCGCAAACAAGATCGTAAAACAGTCGAAAAGCAACGCCATTGTCCTCGCAAAAGAGGGCCAGATGCTCGCCAGCGGGGTGGGACAGACCTCGCGCGTGGACGCACTCAAACAGGCGATCGAAAAGGCGAAAAGTTTCGGATTCGACCTTCGCGGCGCGGTTCTTGCGAGTGACGCCTACTTTCCTTTTGCCGACTGTGTGGAGATAGCCCACGGCGAGGGGATCGACTCTATCATTCAGCCCGGCGGCTCGGTGCGCGACGGCGACAGCGTAGAATACTGCGACGCACACGACATGACTATGGTATTTACAGGATTGAGACACTTTAAACACTGACG
Source organism: Alistipes sp. UBA928 (assembly GCA_002293665.1). Lineage (GTDB taxonomy): Bacteria > Bacteroidota > Bacteroidia > Bacteroidales > Rikenellaceae > UBA940. The sequence goes on from DBDQ01000016.1 coordinate 14,514, forward strand.
AGATAAATGGGACTTTTCTCACTGACGCAAGAACTCGCCATCGACCTCGGGACGGCCAACACGCTGATAATTCACGAGGGTAAGGTGGTGGTCGACCAGCCGTCGATAGTGGCGCTCGACGCCCATACCGGCAAGATGGTCGCTTTCGGCCACNNGGCCAACCAGATGCACGGACGTACACACCAGAATATTCGAACCATACGCCCCCTCAAGGACGGAGTGATAGCCGACTTCACCGCCACCGAGCTCATGTTGCGCGGGATGATAAAGGAGGTCTCGTCGNNGCTCAAGATGGTGATCTGCATACCCAGCGGCTCGACCAACGTTGAGATACGCGCCGTGCGCGACAGTGCCGAGCACGCCGGAGGGCGCGAGGTGTATATGATCTACGAACCGATGGCGGCGGCTCTCGGGGCCGAGCTCGACGTGCAGGCGCCCGAGGGGCACATGATAATCGACATAGGCGGCGGTACCACCGAGATCGCCTGTATCTCGCTCGGCGGGATCGTCTGCTCGGAGAGTATCAACGTGGCGGGCGACGTCTTCACCGAGGATATTCGCAACTATATGCGCCAGGCCCACGAAATTCGCGTGGGTGAGCGCACTGCCGAGGAGATCAAGATAGCCGTGGGCAGCGCCATCAAAAAACTGCCCCACGGCGAGGAGCCCGACGACTACATGCTCACCGGGCCCAATATCGTGACGGCACTGCCGCGCACCATTTCGCTAAGTTACAGTGAGATTGCGGGTGCGCTCGACAAATCGCTGCTCAAGATCGACGCCGCCATCATGAAGGTACTGGAGAATATTCCGGCCGAGTTGTACTCCGACGTCTACCGCAAGGGGGTCTACATGGCCGGCGGCGGGGCGTTGATCCGCGGCCTGGCGCAGAGGTTTTCGAACAACTGCAAGATTCCGTTCATCGTCGCCGACGACCCGTTGCGCTCCGTGGCGCGCGGGACGCACAAGGCGCTCGAAAACATAGGCAAATTCTCGTTCCTCACCCGATAAACCGTTTGCTGCCGTGTACAGGCTGCTGTTGTTTCTTCGCAGGATATACGTGTTCGCCATCTTTTTGCTCCTCGAAGGATTGGCGCTGCACTACTACGCGAACTCGACGGTGCATTCTCGGGCACGGCTGTTGGGTATGTCGGACAACGTCGTGGGCGGGGTGTACGGCGCCATCGCAGGGGCCGGACGCTACATGAGCCTGGGGCGAACCAATCGGCTGCTGGAAGACAAGGTGGTGGCGCTCGAGAACGAACTCGCCGTCTACCGCGACTACCTGTCGCAGGCGGCGCTCGACTCGATCAGCACGGCGGAGGATTTCCGCCACCAGTATGTGGTGGCGCGGGTAGTGCACAACTCGATAAACAAACGCGAGAACTTTTTTACGGTCGACCGGGGTTCGAGAGACGGCGTGGAGCGCGGCATGGCCGTGGTGTCGATCGACGGCTATATGACGGGCTACGTGGAGAGGGTGTCGGCCGGCAACGCCATCTGTGTGTCGGTGCTCAACACCGAGTTTCGGGCGAGCGGCATGTTCGCCGGTACGGGACACTTCGGTTCGGTCTCGTGGCCCGGGGGCGATCCCCGAGTGGTGAGGCTTTCAGAGGTGCCCAAATACGCCCCCGTGGCGAAGGGCGACACGATCCTAACACGCAGTTCGCTCAACTTTCCAGAGGGGATATTCATAGGCCGGGTCGAAGATTATACCGTCGACGAGGCGAGGGCCTCCTACGAGATCGACGTGAAGTTGGGGGTCGACGTGGCGGCGCTCAAGGTTGTGCTGCTCGTGAAGAACCTCGAGGCTTTCGAACGCCTGCGGCTCGAGGAGGAGGTGCTGGGGGTGAGTGATGAAGAGTAGATGGGAGTAATAGCGCCGACGGCGTGTACGTACAACATAATGAGGGGTTTCCTGACATATCTGGGGGTATTTGTGGTGGCGGTGGTCGTGGCGCAGTTGTTCGTGTTCGATTCGGTGAAGGTGTCGATCTACTTCAGCCCGCTGGTTTACATCGCTTTTGTGGCGCTGCTGCCTGTGGGTATGCGTCCGGTGGCGGTGTTGCTGTTGGGATTCGCCACGGGCATGTTTGTCGATTTTTTCGAGGGAACGGGGGGAGCCCACACGGCGGCCACACTGCTGACGGCCTACTCGCGCCGTTGGATGATGATCGCCACACTGGGCCGCGACACGGTCGACGAGGATACTGGCATGCCCTCGATCGCACTCCTCGGAGGGAAGAGATTCATGCGCTACGCGGCACTGTTGACCGGCGTACACTGTTTGGCATACTTTTCGCTCGAAGCACTCACATGGACGAACTACAATCTGGTGGTGGTGAAGAGCGCCGTGAGCGGAGTGTTCACCCTGCTGGCCGTGTGGGCCGTGTCGCTGCTGTTCACCGTCAAATCACATAAAAGAGGATGATCGGATGAAAAGAGATTTCATGCGCCAAAGGGTACTTTTGATCTTCGTGGGGCTGGTCTTCGCGGCGCTTGTGGCCCGGCTGTTCCACATACAGATCGTCGATGGCTCCTACAAACAGGCGGCTTCCAACAACACGCTCCGCTACGAGGTGCTATACCCGCCGCGGGGCGAGGTTTTCGACCGCAACGGTGAGTATATAATCCAGAGCAAGGAGGCCTATGACCTGATGGTGGTGCCGAGGGATGTTATCAAGGGGTTCGACACGGTGCTGTTGTGCCGCATTGTCGACGTGCCGTTGCCACGCATGCGCTCGCAGCTCGAGAGAGCGGCGGCGTACTCGGGCCGTCGGCCGTCGGTGGTGGTGCCGCAACTGTCGAAAGAGACAAAACTGCTGCTCGACGAACTCCGCCTGCCGGGGTTCTACACAGTCTACCGCACCGTGAGGTCGTATCCGCGCAAGATAGCTGGCAACCTGTTGGGATTCGTGGGCGAGGTGGACGGGCGCGACCTTGCGCGTGACGACTACTACCGCAGCGGCGACTACATTGGCCGCACGGGGATAGAACAGGCGTACGAACACTACCTGAGAGGCGAAAAAGGGGTGAAGATCAACATGGTGGACGTGGGAGGCGTGGTGCAGGGAGCGTGGCAGAACGGCCGGCTCGACACCCAGGCCGTGGCGGGTCGAAGTCTCACCGCCTCGATCGACGCCGGGCTGCAAGCCTTCACCGAGGAGTTGTTGGCCGGCAAGGTAGGGGCCGTGGTGGCCATCGAACCCTCGACGGGCGAGATACTCGTGATGGCGAGTGGTCCCTCCTACGATCCCGACGAGATGGTGGGGCGCGATCGCGGCACGAACTACGCCCGTCTGGCCAACGACAACCGCCGTCCGATGTTCAACCGCGCCGTGCAGTCGCATCAACCTCCCGGGTCGACTTTCAAGGTACTCAACGCACTCATAGGTCTTCAGGAGGGGGTGCTCAAGCCCAACTACAAGTATGAGTGTTACGGCGGCTACAACTCGGGCAGGGTGCATGTGGGGTGCCACGACCACTTCTCTCCCGTCGATCTGAACCAGGCTATCATGACGTCGTGTAACACATACTTCTGCCACGTGCTGCGCAACATCATGGACGAACCCGAACATGGTGGCAGTGCCTCGCGCGGAGGATACGATCACTGGGCCGAACATGTGCGTACCTTCGGACTAGGCCGCAAGCTCGACAGCGATTTCACGGGCGAACAGAGCGGTAACATCTACGGCTCCGACTACTATAACAAGACCTACCGCGGTAGTTGGAACTCGCTCACCGTCATTTCGCTTGCCATTGGGCAAGGCGAGATATTGAGCAGCCCGCTCCAGATGGCAAATTTCGCCTCCACCATCGCCAACCGCGGACACTACTTCATTCCCCATGTCATAAAGTCGATCGAGGGGGCGGAGATGGATCAGAAATTCTACGAGCCGCACCATACCGACGTTTCGCCCGAACATTTCGAGGCCGTGATAGAGGGGATGTGGATGGCCGCGAATACCGAGGCGGGGACGGTGTTCGGGCGCGGCTACGTGCCGGGCCTCGATATATGCGGCAAGACCGGAACCGCAGAAAACCCCCACGGCCAGGATCACTCGGTGTTCATGGGATTCGCCCCGCGCAACGACCCCAGGATTGCCGTATATGTATACATCGAGAACGGAGGTTTCGGCGCGTCGACCGCGGTGCCAATCGGATCGCTCGTGATTGAGAAATATCTCACAGGCGCCACCACGCGGCCCGACAGAGTAGACTACGTCAAGGCGAGGAAAATCAACTATCCCAATTACGACAATCGTCCGGCGATATGATGATGGCGCGCGCGAAACATAGCTCGGTGCTCCACGGGAAGGTCGACTGGTGGACTATCACCATAGCGCTGGTACTTATGGCTTTGGGTTGGGTGAATCTCTACGCCGCAGTGTACGACGAGACGCGCACCGCTTTCGAGTTCTCTTCGCAGTACGGCATGCAGCTCATCTGGATCGGCATTTCGCTCGCCATGGCGCTCGTGGTGATGCTCGTCGACGATAAATACTACCACATTCTGGCCTGGCCGATCTACATCGTCGTGCTCATGCTGATGCTTTCCACGCTCGTGTTTGGCATCACGGTCAACGGTGCGAAGGCGTGGCTGGATTTCGGGCCGGTGCGCCTGCAGCCCGCCGAGTTCATGAAGTGGGGGGTGGCGCTGGCGCTGGCCCGTGCTATGAGCGTTTTCGGATTCTCGGTGAGCCATCCGAGAGACCTGTTCAGGGTGGCGTTGATAGTTGGGCTGCCGGTGGGGGTTATGTTCCTGCAACACGATGTGGGATCGGCCGTGGTCTTCGCCTCGTTCCTGTTCATGCTCTACCGCGAGGGGCTCAACCGGTGGATATACATAGTATTGGGGGTGGTGATGGTGCTATTCTTCGGGTCGTTCTGGATCACCGATACGGGCCTCGTCATGCTCATAGTGGGGGGATGCGCCGTGGGTTTCGGGTTTACATACAGGACATGGCGCGCCCCCATTGTTTATCTGGCTTCGGTGGCGCTGGTCTCCGTGGCGGTGTGGGCCTGTGTGACTCTGCTTGCCGGCGTCGGGTGGCGATACTACTACTTTCTGCTCGCCACCGTGGGCGTTTCACTACCCGTGTGCGTTGCTTTGGCTTACGCAAAGAGGATGAGAGGATTTTGGGTCTTCGTGCTGCTTTTGGTGGGGTCGATGGTGTTCGTCTCGACTACCGAGGTTGTTTTCGAGAGCCTCGACCTGCATCAGCAAAAGAGGATACTCAACACCCTCGGTGTCGAGTCCGACCCCAGTCACTGGGGCTACAACGTCAACCAGTCGAAGATTGCCATAGGCTCGGGAGGGGTGCTGGGCAAAGGGTACCTCGAGGGTACCCAAACCAAGTTCAACTTCGTGCCCGAGCAGAGCACCGACTTTATATTCTGCACCGTGGGCGAGGAGTGGGGATTCGTCGGATCGGTAGTCGTGCTGATGCTGTTCTGCGCGCTCATAATGCGTCTCGTGGCTATGGGAGAGCGGCAGCAGGAGGCTTTCGGACGCATCTACTGCTACTCGGTGGCAGGGGTGTTTCTGCTCCACGTGCTCATCAACGCCGGGATGACGATCGGCCTTGTGCCCGTCATAGGGATTCCGTTGCCTTTTTTCAGCTACGGCGGCTCGTCGTTCCTTGCTTTCACGCTGCTGCTGGTCGTGGCCGTGCGTCTCGACCTCGGTTCCGGCGATCTTGCCGCGTCACGGGAGTGAAGAATCCTATGATAAATTTTTAACTATTTACATGCGGCAACCCGACCACAATAACGGTGGACGGGGCGGTGTCGAACAGAGCAGGCAGTACTAAAACCGACCAAGCCATTACTGCTGCAATCACGGCGCCGCCCGCGATCCACCGTTACTGTGGCCGGGTTGCTCCCGAACGGTAGAGGTTGATAAGTTTATCTCGTAATATCAGGGGATAAAGATTGGTTAAGTAATGTATATCTTCGCTTTCATTTCGCGTGAAAAGTGTTTCGTATACCCTGAAAAGGATGCAATAACGCTCAGCGGGGGCGGCATCACAATGATGCCGCCCCCGCCAATGCTCAGGCATTCAGAGAAATAGTGCTGTTACAGCGTACCTGCTTCTGCTTTGCGGATCATTTCGGGACTGGCGGTCAGAAATATCTCCACACGGCGGTTCTGTGTGCGGCCTTCGGGGGTAGAGTTGTCGGCAACAGGCACGTCGAAAGCCAGGCCGTTGATAGTGAAACGGCTCACGGGAAGACCGTGGCTCACCAAAAAATTCTCCACACTTTTGGCACGGTCCAACGACAGGCGCTCGTTCACGGCGCGGCTGCCGGTGTTG
>DBDQ01000050.1:0-129 GCA_002293665.1 Alistipes sp. UBA928
GTGAACGCCTCGTGGCCCGGGGTGTCGAGGAAAGTGATCTTCTGTCCGTTAAGCTCGACGCTGTACGCGCCGATATGCTGCGTGATACCACCCGCTTCGCCCTCGATGACGTTGGTTTTGCGGATGTTG
>DBDQ01000050.1:220-7029 GCA_002293665.1 Alistipes sp. UBA928
GAACTCGACCTTGTAACCGAACTCCTCGGCGACGATGACGAGTGCCTCGGCGTCGAGCCTCTGGTTGATCGACACCATCAGACCGAGGTTCATGCAGGCCATGATGACGTCGGTCACGGGCACATCCATCATGGTGGCGAGTTCGCTCACGGTGACGAATTCCGTCACCTGCAACGTCGAACGTTCCTGTTCGCTGCGTTCCATCTCCTGGCTGGCGCGCGCCGCGGCCTCGTCTCGTTTGTCCTTGCGATATTTCGCCCCCTTGCCTTTCGCCCCCTTTGCGGTGAGACGTGCCAGGGTCTCCTTCACCTGTTTTTGTACCTCCTCGTCGTTCACTTCGGGGCGCACGACAGGTTTCGGGGCGCCTTTCTTTTTGCCTTTGCCGCCTTCGTTCCTCGGGGGCGCGCCTTTGCCGCCACCGCCTCCGAACGGCGAACCGCCTCCTTTGCCGCCTTTGCCGAACTGACCACCACCCTGTCCGCCTTTGCCTCCCTGTGCGCCGGGTGCGAGCGGTTTGGTCACGTCGATCTTATCTTTGGTGATCCGTTTGCGTTTCTCTCTGCGACCTCCCCTCGACGGGTCGGTGGGCAGGGTCGACACGTCGATCTTGCCGAGCACCTTGGGGCCGTTGAGGCGTCCCTCGTCTTCGGCGCGGAAGACGTTGGTGGTGCTCTCCGCCACACGTTCGTCATAGGTCTTGGTCTGCACCACCACCGGTTTCGCAACCGCAACCGCAACCGCAGCCGCAGGCTGCTTGCTGGCGGTCGGAGGCGCAGGTTTAGGCGCGGGCGCGGGTTGGGGTCTCGGAGGAGCGGGCACGGGTGTAACCGCCGGCGCCGGTTTTGGAACTTTCGCCACGGGCGTATGAGCCGGTTTCGGAGTTTCCGCCACGGGTGCGGGAGCCGGTTTCGGAGCCGGGGCCTGAACAGGCGCCGGAGCCGGTTTGGGAGGCGCAGGCACGGGCTTGGGTTTGGGTTTGGGCGAAAGGTCGATCTTGCCCAAAACCTTAGGCCCCACGTGCGAACTCTCGTCGGCCGTGAATCCGGCCGGGGGAGCGCTCGCCGTGGTCGATTTTATGACTACCTCCTCCTTGAAGTCGTCCTGCCGCTGAGTCTCCTTGCGATCCTGCAGCGACACGGCGTCGCCCCGAAGACCGCCCAGCCTCTCGCGAATGTTTTGCGACGAACCCGTGGGACGGCCCCCGCCGAACTCGCGCTCGATCACTTCGTAGACTTCGGGCGTGATGGGGGTGTTGGGCGAGTTTTCGATCGTGATCCCCTTCTTGGCAAGGTGATCGGTGATCGTCGCCAACCCAACGCCGAACTCACGCGCCGCTTGTAATAACCTTATCTTTTTCTCAATCATAATCTCCTATTCGAACTCGCTCTTCAAAATATCCATCACCTCTCTGATAGTCTCCTCCTCGAGGTCGGTGCGGGTGGCAAGCTCTTCGACGGTGTTTTCGAGTACTCGTTTGGCGGTGTCGCACCCAACGCTCTTGAGGGTGTCGATGATCCACTGGTCTATCTCGTCGCTGAACTCGTCGAGCTTCACGTCTTCTTCCTCGACCTCGCGGTAGACGTCGATGTCGTACCCCGTCAGCATGCTTGCCAGACGGATGTTGAGCCCCCCCTTGCCGATCGCCAGCGACACCTCGCTCGGCTTGAGGTAGACGGCCGCGGTCTTCTTCTCCTCGTCCAACACGATGTTGGAGATTTTCGCGGGGTTCAGCGCGCGCTGTATAAACAGCTGTGTGTTGGTGGTAAAGTTCACCACGTCGATATTTTCGTTGCGCAGCTCCTTGACGATGGAGTAGATGCGCGAGCCCTTCATGCCGACGCATGCGCCCACGGGGTCGATGCGGTCGTCGTAGGATTCTACTGCCACTTTGGCTCTTTCACCGGGTATGCGCGCGATCTTCTTGATGGTGATCAGGCCGTCGAAAATTTCGGGCACCTCAAGCTCGAACAGCCTTTCGAGGAATTCGTTCGCCGTGCGGCTCAGGATGATCTTGGGCGAGTTGTTGATCATCTCCACGCGGCTCACTATGGCGCGGATGGTTTCGCCCTTGCGGAAGAAGTCGCCGGGTATCTGTTCGTTTTTGGGCAGCACGAGTTCGTTGTCGTCGTCGTCGAACACCACGGTCTCCTTTTTCCACACCTGGTACACCTCGCCTGTGATGATCTCGCCCACCTTCTCCTTGTATTTTTCGTAGAGGCTCGCCTTTTCGAGGTCGAGGATTCGCGAGGCGAGGTTCTGCCTGAGCGACAGCACGCTCCGGCGGCCGAACGACGAAAGCTTGATTTCGTCGGCTATCTCTTCGCCCACTTCGTAGCTGTCGTCTATTTTTTTGGCCTCGCCGAGGGCGATCTGCTGCTGCTCGTTCTCCACCGCGCCGTCGGGCACGATCACGCGGTTGCGCCAAATCTCAAGGTCGCCCTTGTCGGCGTTTATGATGATGTCGAAGTTCGAGTCGTCCTCGTAGGTCTTCTGCAACAAGTGGCGGAAAACGTCCTCCAACACCCCGATCATGGTGCTCTTGTCGATATTTTTCAGCTCCTTGAACTCCGCAAAGTTGCTGATCAGATTGAGTGTATCCATCGTATGTTATGCTATTTAAAATCAATATGTTCGCAGGTGGTTTTCACCTCTGCCGGCGGGAAGATCCTTGTCACCGTAACTATCTCGGGGCGCTTTTTTCCCTCCGTCTTTTGCTTTTCGGGGTATGAGAGGGTGATGGCAGGGCTGTTTTCCTCCCCGATTTCGACCGCCTCCAGCGTACCCACTATTTTTGCGCCGCTCGTGAGCACCACCTCCACGGGGCGGCCGACGAGCTTGCGGTATTGCCGCTCGACTCGAAGCGGTTGCCCGATGCCGGCCGACGACACGGTGAGCGAGAAGTCGTTCTCGGGCAGGTCGCGGTCGAACCTCGACTCGACGGCTTTGGTCAGCACCACACAGTCGTTCACCGTCACCCGGCGCGGTTTCCCGTCGGCTCCTTCGCCGTCGGCGTCGATCGACACCTCGAACTCGTCGCCCCGCCCCCTGAAATCCACAAGAAACAGCCCGCCGGGGGAGTTCTCCGCCTCCGCCAACTCGGCCAGCGCTTTCTCTGCCGCCGCCGTAATATCCTGCAAATCAACCATCCGACCCGAAATATTTAACAGTTTAGGGGACTCGCGTCCCCTAAATCTCTCTGCCACGGTGCAAATATAGTGAAAATTTTTGCTTTCGCAAAAAAAATTAGAGCACCGGCTTGATGTCCTTGACCCGCAACTGCGGCGTGACAGTACCGCGGAAGTGGTTCTCCACCACGGTGTAGCATACGTCCACCTGGCGGCCGCTGCGCACCCACTCGAAGTGGGCGGGCTGCTGGAACGCTATCGCGGGGATCGAGGTGTTGGGCTTCTCGCGCTGCACTAGGTCCATCTTGAGGTGTTCGCGCTCGGCCCCCACCAACTTGGCGTCGCCGCGGTTCGAGGCGCCGTAGGTGACGAACACCGGTGCCGTGTTGCCCGGCCCGAAGGGTTGGAAACGCAGCAGATTTTTCCTGAAGTCGGGCGTGATGTCGCTGAACAGCAACGGCGAGTCGATCTCCACCATCGGTTTCAAAAGATGATCCGATATGTTCTCCTCGACGTAGGCGTTGAACCGGCGCGTGAACTCGGCCACGTTCTCGGGCTTCATCGTCAGTCCCGCGGCGTACATGTGCCCCCCGAAGTTTTCGAGTATGTCGGCGCACGACTCCACGGCGCCGTAGAGGTCGAATCCGGGTACGCTGCGCGCAGAACCCGTGGCGAACCCGTTACTCAAAGTGAGCACCACGGTGGGCCGGTAGTAGGTCTCGATCAGGCGCGACGCCACGATCCCCACTATGCCCTTCATCCACTTGGGGTTGTAGATCACCGTGCATTTCATGCGCTTGAGTTCGGGATTGCTCTCGATCAGGTCGTGTGCCTCGCGCGTGACGTCGCGGTCTATGGTTTTGCGGTCGCTGTTGGCCTCGTCGATCTGGGCGCCGAACAGGTGCGCGGCGTCCTCGTCGCGTTCGATCATCAGGTTAACGGCGCTGTGGCCTCCCGAGAACTCGTCGCCCTCGCCCATGCGCATCCTGCCTGCGGCGTTGATCCTCGGGCCGATCTTGAACACTATGTCGTCGATCGAGATCGTGTGTTTGTCGAGTCCGCAAATTTTGATTATCGACTGCAAGCCCTTGTTGGGTTTGGTGTTGAGGCGCTCGAGGCCGTAGTAGGCCAAAATGCGGTTCTCGCCCGTGACCGGCACTATGTCGCTCGCGATCGAGATCACCACGAGGTCGAGCAGGCGCTCGATCTCGCTGAAGGCGATCCCGTGGCGCTGACAGTAAGCCTGCGCGATTTTGAATCCCACACCGCAGCCGCTCAACTCGTCGAACGGATAGCCGCAGTCGGGACGTTTGGGATCGAGCACGGCCACTGCATGCGGCAGTTCGGCACCGGCCAGGTGGTGGTCGGTGACGATGAAATCTATTCCCAGCGAGGAGGCGTAGTCGACCTTTTCGACAGCCTTGATTCCGCAGTCCAGCGTGATGACAAGTGAAACCCCATGTGCCTTGGCGTAGTCGATCCCCTTGATCGAGATGCCGTACCCCTCGGTGTAGCGGTCGGGGATGTAGAACATCAGGTTTTCGTGTCCGAGTCGGCGAAGGAAACTGTACAGCAACGCCACGGCGCTTGTGCCGTCCACGTCGTAGTCGCCCCATATCATGACCGTCTCGCCCTCCGCCACCGCCCGTGTGATGCGGTCGATGGCCTTGTCCATGTCTTTCAACAGGAACGGGTCGTGAAGGTCGTCGAGCGACGGGTTGAAGAACCCTGCCGCCTCCTCGGGTGTCTCGATGCCGCGCTGAACAAGCAGGTTCGCCAGAACGGGAGACAGCCCCAGCGCGGTGGAGAGCAGTTCCACCTTCGCCGGATCACCCTGTTCGAGGATAACCCATTGTTTTTCTATTGGCATGACTTTTCAATTTTTTATATTATTATTTTTAAATTCTCACACAAATGCTCCCGCAGGAGACTTTTCACCTCTTCGAGCGCGATCTCCACACCCGTCTCCCTCTCTATCGAAGTGACCGCCCCGCCCACGAATCCGCAGGGGTTGATCATCTCGAACCATGCGAGGCCGGTCGACACGTTGAGCGCGAAACCGTGCATCACCACGCCTCTCGACGCCTTTACCCCGATGGCGCAAATCTTTCTTTCGCCACTCGCATCCTTGATCCACACTCCGGTTTTCCCGGAAGCCCGTCCGGCTTCGATGCCAAAGTGCGCCACCGTCTCGATCACACCCTGCTCGAGCGCGCCGATATACTCGCGCAGCCCGAGGCTCAACCGCTCGAGGTCGACGATGGGATAGCCCACTATCTGCCCCGGCCCGTGGAAGGTGATATCGCCGCCGCGCTCGGTGCGATGAAGCGTGGCGCCTTTTTCGCGCAGCACCTCCTCGTTCACCAACAGGTTCTCGGCCCTGCCGCTGCGCCCGAGCGTGTAGACGGGCGGGTGTTCGCAGAAGATCAGCCAACCAGCGCCCTGGCCGGGATCCGGGGTCGCCTTGCGGTCGATGAGCGTGTCGAACAGCTTCCGCTGCCGGGTCAGGGCCTCGGCGTAGTCGACCGTGCCCCAGTCGACGAACTCGACGACGTAAGGCCTCTCCTTCCCCCCCTCGCGCGGACTCATACCACGCGCCGTTGGAGGTTTTCGAGCGCCTGCTCGGCCATATATGAAGAACGTACCAAAGGCCCGCTCGCGACGTGTGAAAATCCGCGTGCAATGGCCTCCTGTTTGTAGAAATCGAACATCTCGGGCGTAACATATTCCACCACGGGCAGATGGGCCTTCGTCGGCTGCAGGTACTGCCCCAGGGTGACGATCGACACCCCCGCCCGGCGCAGGTCGTCGAGTGCGCCGAGCACTTCTGCGGAGGTTTCGCCCAGCCCGAGCATGAGCCCGCTTTTGGCGATAGTGCGTAGCTCGATATCGCCGTCGGCGTTCCGACCGCGCGAGGCTATGTGGCTCAAAACCTCAAGACTCACCCCGTATTGAGCTCGCGAACGAACTGTGGGGGTGAGTCTCGAGACTGTCTCTATGTTGTGTCCTGTGATGTCGGGCCGGGCCTCCAAAACGATATCCACGAGTGATGAGCGCCCTTCGAAGTCGGGTATCAGCACCTCGATTGTGGTGTCGGGACACGCCTGTCTCACGGCCCGAATGACGGCGGCCCAGTGGCCGGCGCCTCCGTCGGGAAGGTCGTCGCGGGTGACTGAAGTTATGACTGCGTGTTTGAGACCCATCGACGCAACAGAACGGGCCACGCGCTGTGGCTCGTTTGTGTCGGGAGGTAAAGGTCTACCGGTGCTGGTGGCGCAGAATTTACACGCCCTTGTACAGACATCGCCTAAGACCATGAAGGTCGCGGTTTTTCTGCTCCAACATTCGACTCTGTTGGGACACCGCCCACTTTCGCAAATAGTGTGCAGTCCCTGTTTTTCAACGATTTTTGCGACCTCGGCGTACGAGCTGCCCGTATTTACTCCGGCGTTTTCGTTCCGTCCTGCGTTCCCGCTTTTCTCTGCGCTTCCGCATCTTTCTGCGTTTTCGCTTTGTCCGGCTCTGTCGCCACTTCCGGCCCCTGTGTCCGCCCTGTCGCTGTTAAATTGAATTTTAGTCTTTAGCCAATCCGGTTTTCTTTTAACATTTACCCTGTTGTCAGAGACTTCAGGCATTTGTTTTTTTTGTTTATTATTTTTCCAATTGGTGCAAAGATAACAAATA
>DBDQ01000009.1 GCA_002293665.1 Alistipes sp. UBA928
ATAACCGGTGGGGCCGGATTCATCGGCAGCCACGTTGTGCGGCATTTTGTGGAGCATTATCCGCACTACTCGATCGTGAATCTCGACGCGCTGACCTATGCGGGAAATCTTGCGGGGTTGGCCGATCTCGAGGGACGCTCGAACTATACCTTTGTAAAAGGCGACATCTGCGATGCTGAGCTCGTGGGTCGCCTTTTTGATTTGCATGACATCGACGGGGTGATACATCTTGCCGCCGAGAGTCATGTCGACCGCAGTATCGGCGCTCCGACTGTATTTGCCCACACCAATGTGATCGGCACGCTGACTCTGCTGGAGGCGGCTCGGGCACATTGGGGCGGCGAGTGGACGGGCAAGAAGTTTTATCAAATCTCGACGGATGAGGTTTACGGTGCCTTGGGGAAAGAGGGGCTCTTCACCGAGACTTCGCGTTATGATCCACATTCGCCTTATTCTGCTTCGAAAGCCGCGGCCGATCATTTTGTGAGGGCCTATGGCGACACCTATGGCATGCCCGTGGTGATCTCGAACTGCACCAACAATTATGGCCCGGGACAATATCCCGAAAAACTGATCCCTCTGATGATCTCGAATATCGTTGCTCGGAAACCCTTGCCGGTTTATGGCGACGGGTCGAATGTGAGGGACTGGATTTGGGTGGGCGATCATGTCGATGCTATCGACACGGTGTTCCATCGGGGTGTTCCCGGGGAGACCTATATTGCAGGCGGGGGCAACGAGCTGCGTAACATAGATCTTGTGCGAACGCTGATCCGTCTCGTCGATGCAGCTCTGGGCCGTCCGAAGGGCGCGAGCGATAATCTGATAACTTATGTGAAGGATCGTGCAGGCCATGATTTCCGTTACGCGGCCGACATCTCGAAGATCGCCCGTGAGCTCGGTTGGCGTCCACAGGTCGATTTCGAGGAGGGCCTTCGGAGAACCGTCGAGTGGTACACCCAAAACCTGCAAAAAAACGATGGGGCACAAGGATAAGGATAAAAAGAGGCAGGAGGAGATCGACCTCGTCGAGTTGTGGCACACGCTGTGGAGCCGCCGCCGGTTTATCCTCAAAGTGACGGGTGTGGTGGCCGCACTCGGACTATTCTTCGCGCTGTTCGGCGAGGTGAAGTATACCGCCGGTTCTGTTGTGGTGCCCCAGATTGGCAAAACCACCTCGGGCGGAAATCTTCAGGGGCTGGCGGCGTTGGCGGGTATAAACATAGGATCGGCCGAGCAGAGCGATCTGATTTCGCCGCTGATCTACCCGATGGTGGTGGCGAGCGTGCCGTTTCAGAAGGAACTGATGTACACGCCGGTAACGGTCGAGGGACACGCCGGGCAAGTGACGCTGATAGACTACTTCACCGTGCGCGATTACCGCAGTTTCTCGCTATTTCCATTCCTGCGAAAGTACACTCTCGGTTTGCCGGTCATCATAATGAAGGCACTGCGGGGAGAAAGTGCGGCGTCGGCGGAAAGTGTGCCGGGAGATATGGTGACGCTCACCGCCGACGAGTACGAATGCCAGGAGATACTCACCCGGCTCGTTACGGTGACGGTGAACGAAAAGAACGGCTACATAACCCTCACCGCCACGATGCCGCAGGCGCGCATGGCAGCCGAGGTGGCCGTGCGGGCGCAGGAACTGTTGCAGAACTACATCACCCGTTTCAAGTTGCAGAAGGCGCAGGCAAACCTCGACTTCATAGAGGCGCGCTACAACGAGGTGATGGCCGATTTCGAGGCCGCACAAAACGCTTTGGCTGCGTTTCAGGACGCGAACCGGTACCTCAGTTCGGCGGTGGCGCGGAGCCGCGAAACATCGCTTGAGAATGAATACGACCTAGCCTTCTCCATCTACTCCGAACTTGCGAGACAGCTCGAACAGGCCGAGATAAAGGTCAAGGAGGACACTCCGGTGTTCACCGTCGTCGAGCCGGTGACGGTGCCCATCAGGAGATCGGCCCCGCGCAGGACGATGATCCTCATAGTGAGCGTGCTGGCGGGACTGCTGGCCGGTGCGGGGATTGTATTCGCAAAAAACTATCTGACACTCTGAAGATGAAAACGACCGACCTGCCGAAAATAGTCGACCCGCGGGGCAACCTCTCGTTTATCGAGGGCGATCGCCACGTGCCATTTGCCATTCGCCGCGTCTATTGGGTGTACGACGTGCCGGGCGGAGAGGTTCGCGGCGGCCATGCCTACCGCCGCAACGAGGAGTTCGTGGTGGCGCTGTCGGGAAGTTTCGACGTGGTGTTGGACGACGGTACCGGGCGGTGCGAGACATTTTCGCTCAACCGGTCGTACAACGGCCTCGCGATCGGCCGGATGATGTGGCGGCAGTTGGAGAATTTTTCGACCAACGCCCTCGCGCTGGTGCTCGCCTCGGAGCCCTACGATGCCGGGGATTACATACGCGACTACGAAGAGTTCACGAAACTTGCTGCGAAGCGATGAAAGTCTGGGATTGCACTATAGTGGAACTGCCGCGAATCGGGGTGGAGGGGCGCGGAAACCTCACTCCGGTGTACGGTGCCTGGAGTGTGCCTTTCGAGATCGCGCGCGTGTTCTGGCTCTACGACATTCCGGGAGGCGAGAGTCGCGGCGCCCATGCCCACAGGGAATGCCACCAGTTTTTGGTCGCGGCCCACGGGGCGTTCGAGGTGGCGCTCGACGACGGGGTCAACCGCCGAACCGTGTCGCTCAACCGCCCCTACTACGGGTTGCACATACCTCCCGGGATATGGGCCGCCGAGCAGGGCTTTTCGAGCGGCGCGATCTGCCTCGTGCTCACCTCGCATCTCTTCGACGAGAGCGACTACATAAGGGATTACAACGAGTTTTTGGCAAGCAGGTAAACGATGAAACGCGAGAAGATGAACAGAATACATCCGACCTCCGACGTGCAGTCGGATAATATTGGCTCCGGGACGACAGTGTGGCAATATTGTGTAATACTGCCCGGTGCGCGCATCGGCAACGACTGCAATATCTGCGCGGGAGTACTCATCGAGAACGACGTGACGGTGGGCGACCGCGTCACCGTTAAATCGGGCGTGCAATTGTGGGACGGGGTGAGCCTCGGCGACGACGTGTTCGTGGGACCCGGAGTGGCTTTCACCAACGACCTGTTCCCGCGATCGAAACGCCGCCCGGCGCAGTTTGCCCGCACGGTGGTCGAACGCGGCGCGTCGATAGGGGCCAACGCCACCATAGTCGCCGGTCACACAATAGGCGAAGGCGCGATGGTGGGGGCGGGCAGCGTGGTGACCAAAGACATCCCTCCCCACACCGTGTGGTACGGCAATCCCGCGCGATACCGGGGCAACGTGACCAAAGAAAGAGAGAGATGTCAATGATCAAATTTCTTGAGCTGAAAAAGATCACCGACCGGCGGTCGGACGAGATACACCGGGCCGTGGCGCGCGTCGTCGACAGCGGCTGGTATCTTCAGGGGGTGGAGAACACGGCTTTCGAGCGCCACTATGCCCGGTATATCGGCACGCGGCACGCGATAGGGGTGGCGAACGGGCTCGACGCCCTGATCCTCATTCTGCGTGCGTGGATCGAGACAGGGCGCATGGCCCCCGGCGACGAGGTGATAGTGCCGGCCAACACATACATAGCATCCATCATAGCCATCACCGAAAACGGCCTGAAACCCGTGTTGGTCGAGCCCGACCCCGTGACGTGGCAGATCGACGACCGGCTCATCGAAGGGGCGATAACTTCGCGCACTCGCGCCGTGATGATAGTGCATCTCTACGGCCGGTGTGCCTACACCGAGCGGATCGGTGAAATTTGCCGACGGCACGGTCTGCTGCTCGTGGAAGACAACGCCCAGGCCGCCGGGTGCCGCTGGCAGGGTCGCAGGACGGGATCGCTGGGTGCCGCCGCGGGCCACAGTTTCTACCCCGGCAAAAACCTGGGGGCACTGGGCGACGCCGGGGCTGTCACCACCGACGACGACGAGATGGCCACCGTGGTGCGCTCGCTCGCCAACTACGGCTCGGCCCGGAAGTATGTCTTCAAGTACGTGGGCCGCAACAGTCGGCTCGACGAGATTCAGGCCGCCGTCTTAGACGTGAAGCTGCGCCACCTCGACCGCGACAACGAACGCCGCCGACGAGTGGCTCAGGTATACTACGACGGCATCACGAACCCCGAGGTGGTGCTGCCGCCCGTGGCACACGATCCCGCGAGCGATATATATCACATATTCGCCGTGCGATGTGCCCGGCGCGACGAGTTGCAGGCCCATCTTGCCTCGCGCGGTGTGCAGACGCTGATCCACTACCCTATACCGCCCCACAAGCAGGAGTGCTACTGTGAGTGGAACGGACTGTCGCTGCCCATTACCGAGAGTATCCACGCCGAGGAGCTGTCGCTGCCCATGAGCCCCGAGCTGACACGCAAAGAGGCACGGAAGGTGGTGGAGGCGGTCAACGAATTTCGATGAACCTACGGGAGCATTCATACCGCGACATTGCGAAGGGAACGGCGATCTTCGGTGGGGTGCAGGTGTTCCAGATAATTGTCAACGTCGTGCGCGGAAAGTTCATCGCCGTGCTTCTCGGGCCCGCGGGCATGGGGGTGTCGGCGCTGCTCACGGCCACGATGGCCATGATAAACCAGTTCTCGGGACTGGGGCTCAACCTCGGGGCGATGCGCGACATCTCGATGGCTCACGCCGAGGGCGACACCCGGCGGCTGTCGACCGTTGCAAGAGTTTTCCGGCGGCTGGTCTTCGCCACGGGGCTGCTGGGCGCAATGGTATCGGTGGCGGGTGCGGGACTTTGGAGCCGCATCGCTTTCGGTTCGACCGAGTGGCGGTGGGCGTTCGTGGTGCTGGGGGCAATGTCGTTCCTCACTGCTTTGGGTACGGGCGAGACTGCACTGTTGCAGGGAACGAGGCGGCTGACTGCGCTGGCGCGTTCGTCGCTCGCCGGGGCCATAGCGGGACTTGTGGCGGGGGTGCCCATGTACTGGCTGTGGGGCACGTCGGGCATAGCTCCCGCGATGGTGGTTCTGGCGGCCGCAACGTGGCTCGCAGGCAGGTGGTTCACGCGGAAAATACCGCTCGAAAAAGTGACCGTGGCGCCGCCGGAAACGAAGCGGCTCGCACGGTCGATGATCGCGCTCGGGGTGACGCTCACCGCCACGGCGCTGCTGGGCACGCTGTCGAACCTGCTTGTGGGGTGGTTCGTGAGGCACACCGGGGGAGTCGGCGATGTGGGGCTATACCAGTCGGCCACGACGATCACCACAGGCTACATAGGGTTCGTCTTCTCGGCGATGGCAATGGACTACTTTCCGCGCCTCGCCGCCGTCTCCGAAGACCCCGACGCGGTGCGCCGCAGCGTCAACCGCCAGGGCGAGATGGTGATACTCATCGCCGCGCCCATCATAGTTGCACTGTTGGCAACGGCGCCGCTCGTGGTGAGGCTGTTGCTGAGTGCCGAGTTCGGGCCGGCGGTTCCCGTTGTGAGGTGGATGGGGCTGGCGCTACTGTTCAAAACCGCGTCGTTCGCGTTGGGCTACATCTCGTTTGCCAAGGGCGATAAGCGCACCTTTTTTTGGCTCGAAGGGGTGGCGGGCAACGTGCTCATAGCCGGGTGTGCCGTGGCAGGGTATTCGCTGTGGGGGGTCGACGGACTGGGGATCGGCACGCTGGCGACATACGTGGTCTACCTCGCTGTGGTGGCGGCGGTGGCCTACCGACGCTACGATTTCAGATTCGAGGGGGCTTTCCTCAGACTGATGGGGGGGCTGGGCGTGTTGTGCGGAGCCGCTTTTGCCGCCACGCTTGCCATACCGCATCCCGTGTGGTGCGCCGTGGCCACGATAACGATACTGATCGCGACGTGCATCATGTGCGGTCGTGAACTCAATAAACGCATGAAGATTTTCGACTATACTGTACGCGACATCGAACGCTACTGCGCACGGATCGGGCGCACGGCGCAAAGAGCCTTCGACAGGGGAGACCACGTTCGTGCGCTGGCTCGGCTCGACACTTTGGCACAGGTGGCGTGGAACGTGAACCACGTCTACACCGATGACGGGGCGGAGCAACTGATGCTCGACATATCGAGGGCGCTCTCCGCCGGGTCGGGGAGTACACACTACACGGTGAAGGAGGGGCGATGGCTCTTCTACGACCAGATAGGCAACGATACCGTGCTGGCGCTCCAATATCTGAGGGCGCTCATGGCGTGGGGTGTGGAGATACTCTATGTGCTCGACTCCTCCTCACCGCCGCGCGGGAGCGTCATAGACGAGTTGAGGAACTATCCCAAGGCTACGGTGACGGTGCTCGACACCCGGCTCGGCGGCAGGGTCGAACGGTTCGCCGAGACGCTCGAGACGATACGGCGATGGGGCCCCGCGCGGGCCATGATCCACGCTCCGGCGGGCGGGGCGTTCGGAGTCGCACTGCTGCACGCCCTCGTCGACACTGTAAAGTATCGCATAGTGCCCGGCGATCACCACTTCTACCTCGGAACGGCGGTTACCGACCGCGCGATAGAGTTCCGGCCGTTCGGCGCGACCTTGGCACTCGAACGAAGGGGCATGACGCGTGAACAGATACTTGTGCAGCCCTACTATCCGATCGTTAAACAGGCCCTCTTCGAGGGTTTCAGGTTCGACCCCGCCGGTCGCATCGTCATCTTCTCGGGAGGATCGTACTACAAGATACTGGGCGGCGGCGAGATGTACTTCCGCATCGTGCGGCGTATCGTGGACGAATATCCCGCCACGGTGGTGCAGTACAGCGGGTGGGGCAGCCCGCGGAACCGCAGGAAGGTGATGCGGCTCATCGGAAAATACCGTCTCGGAGAGAGTTTTTTCCTCGACGGTTTCCGCAGCGACGTGAACGAGGTGATGCGGCGGTGCGACATATACCTGGGCACCTACCCGCTGTGCGGCGGGCTGATGAGCCAGTATGCGGCGGTGAACGCCAAACCTATTGTGCAACTGAAGCTGCCCGGCGAAGAGGTGAACGCGATAGAGGATATTATCGGACTGCGCGACCCGTCGGTGAGGATAACCTTCGGCGACATCGACTCGCTCGTGGCCATGGCGGGCGAACTTATCGAAAACCCGGCTCTGCGGCGATCGGTCGGTACGAAGCTGCGCCGGGCCGTGATAACTCCCGCGGAGTTCGCCTCGCGGCTGAAACGAACAATAGAGGAGGATGCGCCCTACGACGGCCCCACTGTGGAGATAGACTACGCCGCGGCTACGGAGTGGTATCTGACGGAGGTGAACGAGTTCAGCGAGGTAATAGAAAAGAGCCTTGTGAGGAGTTACGGCGTGGCGGCGGTGTGGATGTTCCCCAAGGCGGCGGCGAAATTCGTGGCGAACGCTCCCCACCTTTTGCGGGTGTTGATAACGAAGATGGCAAAAGTATGAAGACTTCGGGCATGAAAGAGAGTGTGGCGGCAGTGGTTGTGCTCTACAACCCCGACGCCGATGTAGTGGGCAATCTGCGCACCTACGCCGGCGACGTGGGGCGGCTCTGGGTGGTAGACAACTCCGAGGGGAGGCTGCCGGCGGAGTTGGAGCGGTTTTTGGCGCGCGAACCGGTGGTGGAGTACGTGCGTTTCGGCGAGAACCGCGGAATTGCCCGCGCACTGAACGAAGGAGCCACGCGAGCCCGCGAGGCGGGTTTCCGGTGGCTGCTCACCATGGATCAGGACAGCCGCGCAACCCCCGGCATGGTGCGCCACCTGTGGTCGTTCGCC
>DBDQ01000138.1 GCA_002293665.1 Alistipes sp. UBA928
CAAATTCCTCAAAGAACGTTATTGTGTTTCGCTTGTGTTTCCTCGTTATTGCGCCCTTGTTTCGGCGCCCCGTCCCGGCAGTGTTTCTTTCCGTTTGGGAGTGCAAAGATAAGGGCAAATAAATCCTATCTCCAAATAATTTTGCAAAAAAAATTAATAAATATTTTCATGCCCAACCTAACAGCCACTGCCTCAACATTTCCGGCCTGCACATTTGTGAGGGCGATTTTACATCGGTAGGGAAAATTTCATATCTTTGCGAACAATAAAACCCGCTTAGCACCGATGTTCGGAAATGTATTGCTCGTGATCTTCTTTCTGGTCATACCGGCCGGAGTGTTGTGGTTTTGCCGGCGGGTGGCGTTGCTCGGGAAGATCGGGCCGATACTTTTGCTCTACGCCGTGGGTCTGGTGGTCGGCAATCTGCCGGTCATGCCGCAGGGAGCCGCCGCCATTCAGGAGATCACCACAAGCGTCATGATACCCCTCGCCATTCCCATGCTTCTGTTCTGCTGCACTTTCAGGCGCAACCAGACACGAACCCAACTGAAAGCACTCGTCGGAGGAGTCGTGGCCGTCGTCGTAGCGGTGGTGGCAGGCTACCTGCTGTTCAAAAACCATCTCGGGCTCGAGGGTGCGCGCATAGGAGGAATGATCACCGGGGTCTACACCGGCGGCACGCCCAACCTCGCCGCACTGCAGATGATGCTCGGCGTTAGGCACGAAACGTACATACTTATGAACTCCTACGACCTCGTCGTGAGTGCGGCCTACCTCGCGTTTCTGCTCGGGATCGGGATACGGATGTTCCGCCGGTTCCTGCCAGTCGAGGCGGGACGCATCTCGGCCGAGGAGGGACGCCGCATAGCCGAAGAGCATCGCCGCGGGCAGGCCGAAAACCCTTACGCCGGATTTTGGCGCCGCGATTCGCTCGCGCAGGTTGGAAAGGCCGTCGCGCTGACCCTCGCCATAGTGGCGGTATCGGGAGGTGCGGCACTGGGAGTGGAGACGCTCACCGGAGGATTTTTCATGCTGACGCTGATACTTATGCTCACCACGCTCGGCATCGCCGCGTCGTTTTGGCAGCCAGTGCGGCGGCTCGAGAAGAGCTACGACGCCGGAATGTATCTCATATATATATTCAGTGTGGCGGTCGCCTCTACGGCCGACTTCTCGAGGCTTAACTTTTCCGAGGGGCTGTGGCTGGCCATCTACCTGCTCTTTGTGGTAGCAGTGTCGCTGGTGTTGCAGTCGCTGTTGGCGCGGGCCATGAAGGTCGACGGCGACTCGATGGTGGTGGCCTCGGTGGCTCTGATCAACTCGCCGCCCTTCGTGCCGATGATCGCCGCGGCAATGGGCAACCGCGACGCCGTGGTCACCGGACTCTCCGTCGGCCTGGTCGGCTACGCCGTCGGAAACTATTTGGGAGTGTTATTGGCACAATTTTTAACAATTCTGTGATATGAAAAAGTTGTTCGTGATTTTGTCGATCCTCGTCGTATCGGTGAACGCCGGCGCACAGGAGAAAAAAGAGATGAAAAAGGGATGGAATTTCGGGCCCCTGCCCGCCATAGGGTACAACAGCGACCTGGGATTCCAGTTGGGCGCCCTGCTCGACGTCTACCACTACGGCGACGGGTCGGTCTACCCCGGCTACCGCCACAAGTTCAACGTCGAGGCGTCGTACTACTTCAAGGGGTCGGGCGTGTTCCACTTCTTCTACGACTCGAAGTTCCTGATACCCGGCAACATCCGGCTCACATTCGCCGCCACCTACCTGCCCAATCCCATTATGAGTTTCTACGGTTTCAATGGCGCCTCTTCGCCCTACTACCGCACACTCGACAGGCGCGACGGAACGGCGTTTTACAGTATGCGGCGCGATGTTATTCGCGTATTGGCCGACTTCTCGGGTACCATCACAGGGCCCCTGAGCTGGAGTGCCGGTGTGGCGTTCTGGGACTACCGCACAGGCAATGTGGGCCTCGCCAAATACAGCGCCGGGGCCGACAACTCGCTCTACAACCTCTACCGTAAATATGGACTCATAACCACCCGCGAAGCCGGCGGAGGAAAGAGACTCGAATTCAAAGCGGGGCTCGTCTACGACACACGCGACCACGAGGCAGCACCTTCGCGGGGTATTTGGGCCGAAGCCGTCGTCTACGGCTCACCCGACATGTTCCAAAAAGCGGCCGACTATATAAAGGTAGCGGCTCACTTCCGCCACTACGTGCCTCTCAGAGGCGACGGCGTGGTGCTCGCCTACCATCTCGCGTATCAGGGTACGGTCGCGGGAGATGTGCCATTCTACATGCAGTCCAACATCACCACGCCCTACCTGCGGCAGGTCAACTCCGAGGGTCTGGGCAGTGTCAACACCATCCGCGGGCTTCTCTACAACCGCGTCGTGGGCGACGGCATCGCATGGGCCAACGCCGAGGTGCGTGTACGCCTCGCGAGTTTCGACTTCATAAATCAAAAGTGGTATGTGGCCATCAACCCCTTCGTCGACGCCGGCGCGGTGGTGCAGCCCTACCGCCTCGAAAGGATGCGCGAGGTGTGGAACGACCCGTGGCTCCCCACCGAAGATCGCGCGCGGATTTACAGCGGCCTCGACGAACGGATCCACGTGAGCGCCGGTTTGGGCGCTAAACTCGTCATGAACCGCAACTTCATAGTCTCCGTTGAGTGGGCCAAGCCCCTCGCCCGACAGGACGGCTCCAACGGCATGAATATCGGTCTCAACTATATCTTTTAGCCTCTACACCAATCCCGAAAAGCCCATAAATGCCATCGCGAGTATGCCCGCCGTTATGAGGGCTATCGGGGTGCCCCTTAGGGAACGCGGCACGTCTTCGAGTTCCAGGCGTTCGCGCAGGCCGGCGAAGATCACGAGCGCCAGTGCAAAACCTATGGCCGTCGAAAAGGCGTAGGTCACCGACTGCAACAGATCGTACTGTTTCTGCACCAGCAGGATCGCAACCCCCAACACCGCACAGTTGGTGGTGATAAGGGGCAGGAAGATACCCAGCGCCTGATAGAGCGACGGGCTCACCTTCTTGAGCACGATCTCCACCATCTGCACCAGTGCGGCGATCACGAGAATGAACACTATGGTCTGCATGTACTCGATGCCCAGCGGCACGAGCACATAGTATTGCAGCAGATAGACTACCAACGAGGCGATCGTCATGACGAACACCACCGCCGCGCCCATACCCATCGAGGTCGACACCTTGTTCGACACCCCCAGGAACGGACACACGCCGAGGAACTGCGCCAACACGACGTTGTTGACGAAAATGGCCGAGATAATTATCAGTACGTATTCCATAGCGCGGTTACTTTATTTTTGCGGTTAACTTGTTGAACGCCACCATCAGGTAGCCCAACACCAGGAATGCCCCCGGTGCAAGCACGAAGATCAGCATGCCGTCGCCCGAGATGAACTTGTGGCCGAAGATCGCTCCGCTGCCCAGCATCTCGCGAACCGCGCCCGTGAGCGTCAGCGCGAACGTGAAACCAAGCCCCGTACCGATGCCGTCCAAAGCCGAGTCCAACACCCCGTTCTTCGCGGCAAACCCTTCGGCACGCCCCAGGATGATACAGTTCACTACTATAAGAGGTATGAACACCCCGAGTGATTTCGAAAGTTCGGGCAGGTAGGCTTTCATCAGCAGTTCGACTATGGTAACGAAAGCCGCGATGACAACGATGTAGGCCGGGATACGAACCTTCGAGGGGATAATGCCCTTGATGAGTGAGATGACGATGTTCGACAGGATCAGCACCGCCATAGTGGCGGCACCCATGCCCGCGCCGTTCACGGCCGAGGTGGTCGTAGCGAGCGTGGGGCACATCCCCAGCATCAGTACGAATGTGGGGTTGTTCTTTACTATCCCCGAAAGTATTATTTTCAGCTTATTCATTGTCGGCCTCCTTTTCTTGTTCGGTTGATGTTGTTTCAGCCGTTGCACCGCTGGCAGCGTCGGCAGTGGCCGTTGCACCGGTCGCGGCATCAGCTTTAGGGCCGCCCGTCATCTCCATCATGGCGTTGAACGCACGGGCCACAGCATCCACGTAGGCGCGGGAGGTGATGGTGGCGGCCGTGAGGGCGTCGACATCGCCGCCATCCTTTTTAACCGCAAGGTTCATCTCGCCGGGATTGCGCCCTTTGAAGCTTGCAAACAGGGGGTTACCCTCATTGCCCATTTTGTCGCCCAGACCCGGGGTTTCGGCATGTTGCAACACCTCCACGGCAAGCACCTTACCGTCGGGCGAGAAACCCACCATGAGGCGGAATTCACCCGAGAAACCCTGCCGCGTAGCAGTCTCCACAGCATAGCCCACCACATTTCCACCCTGTGTGGCGGTGTAGACCGTCACGGGAATCTCGTCGAGTGTCAGCTCGGCGGGTGTAGTGGCATCGAAGGCGGGGAGCACTCCGGCCAGCGCCGCCGTCTTGTTGGCCTCGACGGCCGCGGCGATCGGCGCCTCGGTGATCTTGTAAACGTATCCCACTCCGGCCGCGGCCACAGTCGAGATTCCTCCCAACACGAGGATCATATTTAATAATGTGTTCTTCATGCCTGCGCCCTCCTTTTTTTATTGACACCGAAGTGTGCGGGTTTGACGTATTTGTTTATGAGCGGTACGGCGGCATTCATGATCAGAATCGCGAACGACATCCCCTCTGGATAGGCGCCCCAAAGGCGGATGATGATCGTGAGCAAACCTATGCCGACACCGAAAATTATCCCTCCGCGGTGCGTCATAGGCGAGGTGGAGTAGTCGGTCGCCATGAACAGCGCGCCCAAAAGCGCCCCCCCCGTCAGCAGGTGGAACATGGGCGGCATGTAGCTTTCAGGAGCCACGAACCAGAGTATGGCGCTGAAAACCGCCATCGTGCCGAGTACCGCCACAGGAACGTGCCAGCTTATAACTTTACTAACGATCAGGTACAACCCACCCAATAGCAACGCCACCGCAGCCACCTCGCCGAACGAGCCGCTCTTAAAACCGACCAAAAGGTCTGTAACGTTCAGTTGCGCCATCACGTCGCTCACCGAGCCGCCGCCCTTCAGCGTCGCCTTTGCCAACGCGAGAGGCGTGGCACCCGTCGCGGCATCGACTCCCGAGAGCGTCGCCACTGCCGGAAAGGTCGTCATCTGCACCGGGTAGGCGATCAGCAGGAACACACGTCCCACGAGTGCCGGGTTGAACGGGTTGCGGCCCAGCCCCCCGAATGTCATCTTGGCAACGGCGATCGCAACGAAAGCGCCCAACATCACGAGCCACAGCGGGATCGAGGGCGGAAGGTTGAACGCGAGCAGCACGCCCGTAACGACTGCCGAAAGGTTGCCAATCGTCGCCGGCCCCTTGAGAAGATATTTCTGCACCAGCCACTCGAAAACCACACACGAGGCCACCGACACCACCGTCACAGCGAGTACTCCCCATCCGAAAACCCACACCGACACCGCCAGCGCAGGCATGAGGGCGAGCACAACGTCGCTCATTATACGCGTTGTGTCGCGCTTGGCGAAGACGTGCGGCGAGGGTGATATTATAAATTTGTTATCCATAGATTTAGCAATTTAAACGCGAGCGGATTATCTTGTTTACTTCGGTCTTGCCCAAACGGATCCAGTCCAGCAGCGGAATGCGCGCCGGACAGGTGTAGGCGCAGCTGCCGCACTCTATGCAGTCGACTATGACGCCCGCCTCGGCCTCGGTCCACATCTGCTTTTGGGCCAGGCGGCTCAGCAGCCACGGTTCGAGACCCATCGGGCATACGGTGGTACACGCCGCACACTTAATGCAGTCGGTCTCGGTGCACCGTGCGGCGTCTTTTCCGTCGACGACGAGGATACCGGAGGTACCCTTCGTGACGGGGGCATCGGGGTTCGACATCGCGCGGCCCATCATCGGGCCGCCGCCGATCACCTTCACCGGCCCCTCGGCCTGCACTCCTCCCGCCGCTTCGATCAGCGCGCTCACGGGTGTGCCGATCCTCACCAGGAAGTTCGACGGTGCGGCCACACTCCGGCCGGTTACAGTCACCACCCTCTCCACAAGGGGTTTATTTTTTTGCACCGCCTCGTAGACTGCCAGCGCCGTGCCCACGTTCTGCACAACGCACCCGACGTCGATCGGCAGCGCACACGACGGAACCTCGCGGCCCGTGACGGCTTTTATAAGTTGCTTCTCGCCTCCCTGCGGATATTGCACCTTCAGAGGCACTATCTCGATGCCCTCAACGTAACGCGACAACTCGCGGGACACGCGGCTCAGATTCTCTATCGCGTCGGGCTTGTTGTTCTCTATACCTATATATGTCTTCTCAACCCCCAACGCGCGCGCCAGCAGACCCGTGCCTACGAGTACTTCGGCGCCGCGTTCGAGCATCACGCGATGGTCGCTCGTCAGGTAGGGTTCGCACTCCACACCGTTAATAATCAGTATCTCCGCCTTTTTTCCCGGAGGAGGCGACAGTTTGACCTGTGTGGGGAACGTTGCGCCACCCATACCCACTATGCCCGCCGCAGCGATCTTAGCCACGATCTCGGGGCCCGTCAGGCGGCACTCGGGAACCAGCTCAGGCGTGCGGTCTATGTCCGCCGCCCATTCGTCGCCCTCCACGGCGATCGTCACGCTCATCACCTTGATACCCGAAGCGTTAGGCACAGCCTCGATAGCCGTCACCGTACCCGAAACGGGCGAGTGGACGGCCGACGAAACGAACCCTCCGGCTTTGGCTATGAGTTGGCCGGCGAGCACCTTGTCGCCCTTAGCCACCTCGGCCACGGCAGGAGCGCCGATGTGTTGCGAAAGCGGCACCACAACACTCTGTGGCAACGGCAATACCTCGATCGCCGACCCGGCGCTCAGTTTGTTTTCGGGGGGGTGGATACCACCTGTTGGGAATGTTTTCATCGTATATCGGTTGGTTTTCGTGATAGCGGCGATTCTGCGGCCTTGTCATCGGAAATTCTTGCGGTCATGCACGTCCAAGTGCACTCCCTTGAAATTTC
>DBDQ01000005.1 GCA_002293665.1 Alistipes sp. UBA928
GATGAATCCGGCCCCACCGGTTATTAGAATGTTTGTCATCCGGTCGGAATTACGTTTCTCCATACCGGCAACAAGCCTCTAAAACCGTGCCAGACTGTAATCTCGGGGCAAAAATCTCTATTTCCTCATGTCGATAACGTAGCCGGTGCCGCCCCAGGGGGCCCAGGCACGGTAGTCGACCTCGCCGTAGAGGGGGGCAGTACGGATAGCTGTGTCGACCTCGGCGCGGTCGCGCAGGAAACGGTCGACGAAAGCGGTCACGGCCGCACTTTGGCTCTCGGTCACCTGGCAGTGGGGATGGCCGGGCGTGAAGTCGAATCCCACACGGTCGGGTACACCCATCGCCGTCCACACCTCGAGCGCGGCCATCGTGGCAATGTAGCCCGACTCGTCGCACATCCACTCGTAGTCGGGATTGCCGAGGATCAGCACGGGCCGCGGAGCGATCATCGCGATCAGTTCGTGGTGGTCGTAGGGCAACTTGTCGGCGCGGCCGTTGAAGTTGTCGCGCAGGGCGGGCAAGAACCAATCGTAGGAGGTGTTGGCTATCTTCTCCACGTTGCCCTTGGTGTCGCTCACCCTCCACGAGTTTATTCCGCCGCCGCCCGACTCCTGAACCAGAGTGAGTGCCACGCGCTCGTCGAAAGCGCCGCCAAACAGCGCCATCTTTCCGGCGTAGGAGCACCCCGTGATGGCAATACGGCTAATGTCGGCGCACATGTCGGCCGCGACGATCTCGAGACCGTCGATGAGGCGGCTGATGCCCCACGACCATGCAATGTAGTTGCCCGAGGTGAGCAGTTCGGGGAACATGCGGTAGGTCGACTTCTGCGGATCGCGCGGGCCCGAGTGCATCGACACCTGGTTGTGTATGAAGGGTATTTTAATAAAGTCATCGAATAGCGCGGTGGGCAGCGAGCCGGTCGGGCGGTTGACACCTATGATGACGGGATGGGGCCCGGCCCCCTGCGGCATCACCACTTTGGATTGCAGTACGACGGTGTCGGCGCCACGCACCATAGTCACGGTGAGGGTGGTGTCGGCCGCGCTCCACGAGGCGGTGAGGTTTTCGGGACGGGGCGGCTTGACACCCAACTCATAGTGTTCGAGTTCGGCCTTGATCTCGCCGCGGCGGCGGCTCCACTCCGAAAAACGCGACACGCGACCGCTGCCATCAGACCACTCGAATGGATCGGGCAGCATCGCCACCGAAGGGGCTTCGTCGGCCGCTGGCATAGGCGGAATTGCCAGCCCGGCGCTCGTGTTCTCGACATCGTAGACGAGCGGCACGGATACCGGCCCGGAAGCACAACCCGCGACAAAGATCGGGGCCGCAAGAAGGAGTAACAGTTTTTTCATATCGTTAAAATTGATTGGTGAATGATTGTTTGTGCGTAAAGATACGAAATAATAGACTAACTTTGGTGCGCAAAATATCTATCTAATCAAATTAGACCTTAATTAATAATGAAACGACTCTTAACCGTATTTGCCCTTCTGTGTGCCGTGTCGGCTTCGGCGCAGTATCAGGGTTACGTCAGGGTTCAGACCCGGAACCGCGACTACCGATTCTACAACCCCTCGCTCTCGCCCAAGGAGCGCGCCGCCGAAGTGGTGAAACTGCTCACGCTCGAGGAAAAAGCCGCGCAGATGCTCGACAAGGCCCCGGCGATCGAACGGCTGGGCATTCCCGCCTACAACTGGTGGAACGAGGCGCTGCACGGCGTGGCCCGCACCCCCTACCGCGTGACTTCGTACCCGCAGGCCATTGCGATGGCCGCCACGTGGAACCCCGAGGCGCTGGCCCTGATGGCCGACCAGACCTCGACCGAGGGACGCGCCATCTACAACGACAACGTGCGCAAAGATAAGGGAGTGATACCCCAATACCAGGGCCTCACCTACTGGACTCCCAACATCAACATATTTCGCGACCCGAGATGGGGACGCGGCATGGAGACCTACGGCGAAGACCCGTGGCTGACGAGCGTGCTCGGCGGCGCGTTCACCCGCGGACTTCAGGGCGACAACCCGCGCTACCTCAAAGCGTCGGCGTGCGCCAAGCACTACGCCGTGCACAGCGGGCCCGAGTGGAACCGTCACACGTTCGACGTGACGGTGAGCGACTACGATCTGTGGGACACCTATCTTCCCGCGTTCCGCTCGTTGGTGGTCGACGCCGGTGTCACCGCCGTGATGCCCGCCTACAACCGCTACGCCGGACAGCCCGCCGCCGCCAACGACATACTTATGACCGACATCCTCTACGGCCGGTGGGGATTCGACGGCTACGTGACGAGCGACTGCGGAGCGATCAACGACATGTGGCGTAATCACAAAACCTCGCCCGACAAACCCCACGCCGCCGCACTCGCCGTGGCCCACGGTACGCACACCGACTGCGGCGACGACACCTACCTGTCGCTCGTGCAGGCCGTCAAGGACGGTCTGATCGCCGAATCGGAGGTCGACAAGGCTGTCGAAAAACTGTTCGAGATGCGTTTCCGCCTCGGCATGTTCGACCCGTCGGGCAGCACGCCCTGGGACGGCATCGGCACCGAGGTGCTGGAGTCGCCCGCACACGCGAACCACGCTCTGGAGATGGCGCGCCAATCCATCGTGCTGCTCAAAAACGAAGGAGGCATACTGCCGCTCGACCGCACCAAGGTGCGCAAGATAGCGGTGGTGGGCCCCAACGCCGACAACGCCCGCACCGTGCTGGCAAACTACAACGGCAACCCGACGAACGTGGTGAGCGCCCTTCAGGGCATCCGCAGCAGGGCGGGCCGCGGGATCGAGATCGTCACCAACCGCATCTCGCACTGGGTCAACAACGACGAGTTCACCGACATCGAGGCGTTGGCGGCATCGCTCTCCGACGCCGACGTGATAATATACGTGGGCGGCCTGTCGCCCGAGATCGAGGGCGAGGAGATGCGCGTGTCGCTCGAAGGCTTCCGTGGCGGCGACCGCACCTCGATCATGCTGCCCGCCATCCAGACCCGCACCATGAAGGCCCTCAAAGCTACCGGCAAACCGGTGGTGTTCGTGATGATGACCGGCGGAGCTATCGCCACCCCGTGGGAGAGCGAGAACATTCCC
>DBDQ01000036.1 GCA_002293665.1 Alistipes sp. UBA928
TACTACCGGGCGATGGGGCTGAAGGTGCTGGTGTTGGCTGACTCCACTTCGCGTTGGGCGCAGGCTCTGCGCGAGATGTCGAACAGACTCGAAGAACTTCCGGGGCAGGATGCATTCCCGATGGACTTGTCGGCGATCATATCGAACTTCTACTCACGCGCGGGCTTGGTCTATCTGCCCAATGGCGAGACGGGATCGGTGACTTTCCTCGGAACGGTGTCGCCCGCGGGCGGCAACCTCAAGGAGCCGGTGACCGAGTCGACCAAAAAGGCGGCACGGTGTTTCTACGCCCTGTCGCAGGCGCGCGCTGACTCGAAACGCTATCCCGCGATCGACCCTCTCGACAGCTACTCGAAGTATCTCNNCCCGAGGTGCAGGAGTATCTCGACCGTACCGTCGAACCGGGCTGGGTGAATAAAGTAATGAGGGGCAAGACACTCGTGCAGCGCGGCAAGGAGGCTGCCGAACAGATCAACATCCTCGGCGACGACGGCGTGCCCGTTGAGTACCACGAGAGGTTCTGGAAGAGCGAACTACTGGACGCCGTGATACTGCAACAGGACGCCTTCGATTCGACCGATGCCTACACCAGTTTCGAGCGGCAGAAATACATGTACAACATGGTACTCGACATCTGCGGCCGCAGTTTCACTTTCGAAGATTTCGAGGCGTGCTCGGGCTTCTTCAAAGGGCTGATCAACGACTTCAAGCAGATGAACTACACCGAATTCGAGAGCAAGGCTTTTCACGATTACCGCAAACAAATTGAGGGAAAATTATGACGACTACCGCATTCCAGAGGGTATACACCCGCATAGAAAATATTACGAAGGCGACCGTCACATTGATGGCGGGAGGCGTCGGTAACGACGAACTCGCAACAGTCGGCGGACGTCTGGCGCAGGTGGTGAAGATCGCCGGCGACGAGGTGACGCTCCAGGTATTTGCCGGAACCGAGGGGATCGCCACCGACGACGAAGTGGTGTTCCACGGCGAGCCGCCCGTGCTGAGGGTCGGCGACGCGCTCGCGGGAAGGTTCTTCAACGCCTACGGTCTGCCCATAGAAGGTGGCGAGCAGCCCGAGGGTGAGCCGCGCCAAATCGGCGGGCCGACGGTGAATCCGTTCCGGCGGTTGCAACCTTCGGAACTTATTGCCACGGGCATCGCGGGCATCGACCTGAATAACACCATCGTGACCGGGCAGAAGATTCCGTTCTTCGCCGACCCCGACCAGCCATATAATCAGGTGATGGCGACGGTGGCGCTCAGGGCACAGGCCGACAAAATCATCCTCGGAGGGATGGGCCTCACGAACGATGACTACCTATACTTCAAGAACGTGTTTGAGAACGCCGGGGCGCTCGACCGAATAGTTTCGTTTGTCAACACCACCGAAGATCCCCCCGTGGAGCGACTCCTGGTGCCCGACATGGCGCTCACCGCGGCCGAGTACTTCGCCGTCGACAAAGGGCAGAAGGTGCTCGTGCTGCTGACCGACATGACGTTGTACGCCGATGCCCTCGCGATCGTGTCGAACCGCATGGACCAGATTCCGTCGAAGGACTCGATGCCGGGTTCGCTCTACTCCGACCTGTCGAAAATCTACGAAAAGGCAGTGCAGCTGCCCAGCGGTGGGTCGATCACCATCATCGCGGTGACGACGCTCAGTGGCGGCGATATTACCCACGCGATTCCCGACAACACGGGGTATATCACCGAGGGGCAGTTGTTCCTGCGCGGCGACAGCGACACGGGGAAAGTTATCGTCGACCCGTTCCGTTCGCTCTCGCGACTCAAACAGCTTGTGATCGGCAAGAAGACTCGTGAAGACCATCCGCAGGTGATGAACGCCGCGGTGAGACTATACGCCGACGCCGCGGGTGCGAAGACAAAACTCGAGAATGGTTTCGACCTCTCGGACTATGACGAAAGGGCGCTGGCGTTTGCCAAGGACTACTCGGCGCACCTGCTTGCCATCGACGTCAACATTGCCATCGACGAGATGCTCGACACGGCCTGGAGGCTCTTTGCAAAATACTTCTCGCCCGCCGAAACGGCGATCAAGCAGGAACTGATCGACAAATACTGGGCGGCAACGGCCGCAGCGAATTAACAGAAGGTTTCTACATAACCGACTGCTTTGAAGTGTGGCGGTCGTAAGAAGAATAAAATGGCGATCAAGTTTCAATATAATAAAACCGCCCTGGGCGATCTCGACAAGCAGTTGAAGGTGAGACGGCGTGCGCTACCCACCATCAAAAGCAAGGAGAGCGCGCTGAGGATGGAGGTGAAGCGGGCGAAGAACATCGCCGGAGAGTTCCGCACGCAGTTGGACGAACTCTCCGCGCGCCACGAGTACATGGTGGCGATGTGGGGCGAGTTCGATCCCGAGCTCGTGAGGATCGACGACGTGAGGCTCACCGAAGGTAAGGTGGCCGGAGTGAGGGTACCTGTTCTCGAGGGGGTCGACTTCTCGGAGAAGGAGTACGACCTGTTCAGCAGTCCGGCATGGACTGCCGACGGCGTGGAACTCGTCAAAAAGATAGGCACGCTGATGGTCGAGAGCGAAGTGTACATGCGCCGCAGCGAACTGCTCGACCGCGCACGCAAAAAGACCACTCAAAAAGTGAACCTCTACGAAAAGGTGCAGATACCGGGCTACGAAGAGGCGATACTGAAGATAAAGCGATTCCTCGAAGATGAGGAGAATCTCTCCAAGAGTTCCCAGAAAATAGTCAAACAACGCCATGAGGCACAAGAGAGGAGGGTCGCTGTATGATTGTGAAGATGACGAAGTACACCTTCGTGGTGTTGGCCGGAGAGAGGGATGATTTTCTGGAGAGGTTGCAGGAACTGGGGTTGGTCGATGTGACGAGTACCGGTTGGGAGCCGTCGGAAGATGAGCGGGCCCTCATGACGCTGGCCGAGAGACACCGCGAGGCGGTGGAGTATTTGCGTGCCGTGAAGGAGTCGGGTGCCGAGACCGGGAAGCCGTTTGCCACCGGAACCGAGGCGTTTGAGAAATACGAAGCCGCGCGGCGCGAGATCGCGGGCGTCGAGGCCGAGATCGCGCGCTACCGTAAACTGTTGGACGATGCGGCGCCGCTGGGCGAGTTCGATCCCGCGGTGATTCGCGACCTTGAGCGTCACGGCGTGCCCCTGGAGTTGCTGTTCGAGGAAGCCGGATTCGACACGACACAGAACATAAACATCCCTGACGAGAGTCCCGCCGAGATGCGGGCGCACATCGCCTCGCTCGACGATGAACGTAAAGGTTGGAACAAGGTGGTGGCACGTGCCGCCGCCACGGTAGACGCCATAGAGCCCGAGGGTGAGCGCCTGAAAGACCAACTCCACTTGAGCCGCACGAAACGCAGCGGCACCGAGGCCGCCGAAGGGTCGCTCGTGGTGATGGAGGCGTGGGCGCGCGAAAAGCAGGCCGCCGAGGTCGACGCGATGCTCGAGGCGCACCCGGCTGTGTTCTACATCAGGGAGCGGCCGACGCCCGACGACGCAACTCCCGTGGAGCTGCACAACAGCAAGGTGGTGAGGCCGTTTGAGTTCATTGCCGAGATGTATGCCATGCCGCGCTACGGAACTATGGACCTGACGCGGTGGTTCGCACCTTTCTACATGCTGTTCTTTGCGTTCTGTCTGGCCGACGCGGGCTACGGGTTTCTGATCTTTGCGGCGGGGGCGTTCCTCGCGCTGAAAACGACAGGTGCGATGCAGGCGATCGGCAAGCTGAGTATGTGGTGCGGCGGAGCGTCGGTGGTGTTCGGATTTTTGGCGGGATCGCTGTTCGGCGTCAACATCAAGGAGTGGGGATTGCTGGCCGGTGCGCCGTTCTTCCCCGACGACGACATGTTCCTGTTCGGTGCGGCCATCGGGCTGGGGGTGTTGCAGATACTTTTCGGCATGGTGCTCAAGGTGGTTACCACCACGCGCGCCTTCGGGATCAAATACGCGCTGTCGACCATCGGATGGATCGTGGTGCTCGTTGCCGGAGGAGCGTTGTTGGCCCAAAGCATGGCGGGGATGCTCGCGTCGGTGCCGCCCGTGGTGCTCTACACTGCAGTGGGGGTGGGGGTCTTCATGATGCTGTTCCTGAACAATCCCGGCAAGAATCCGCTCGTGAATTTCGGCGGCGGGCTGTGGAACACGTACAACGACGTGACAGGTTTCCTGAGCGATGCGCTTTCCTACATCCGGTTGTTCGCGATCGGCCTGTCGGGCGGGGCGCTGGCCACGGTGTTCAACGATCTGGCTTTCGGCATGAGCCCCGACATTCCGGTGGTGGGACAACTCGTGACGCTCATCATCCTGCTCATAGGCCACGGTCTGAACCTGTTCATGTCAACCCTCTCGTCGATGGTGCACCCGTTGAGACTCACCTTCGTGGAATTTTACAAAAACGCGGGTTTCGAGGCCTCGCAACGCATTTTTGAACCATTAAAAAAGACAACTAAATAATAAAAACTATGACAACAGCAATTATTTTGGGCTACATCGGCGCCGCGTTCATGGTGGGATTTTCGGGTGTTGCCAGCGCCATCGGTACGGCGATCTGCGGCATGACGGCCGTGGGTGCGATGAAAAAAGACGCCTCGAAGTTCGGGTCGTACATGATCCTGTCGGCGTTGCCCGGCTCGCAGGGCCTCTACGGCTTTGTGGCCTACTTCATGATCCAGGGCTTTCTGACCGCCGACATCACCATGCTTCAGGGTGCGGGTATCTTCGCGGGCGGTATAGTGATGGCTCTCGTGGCCACGATCAGTTCTTATTTCCAGTCACGCGTGTGTGCCAGCGGTATCGCCGCCATCGGTAACGGTCACGACGTGATGACCCGCACGCTGATCCTCGGCGTATTCCCCGAACTCTACGCTATCCTCGGGCTCGCCACGGTGTTCCTGATCAGCCTCGCGATCTAAGTAGGTCCGTCGTCGTAAAAAAAGCCCCCTCAAAAAAGGGGGCTTTTTTATGGCGTAGCCTTGGTAAGGTTACTCGAGGCCGAGGAGTTGGGTTATGAGGCGGTTGACATCGGTGTTTTCCATCACTCCGCCGAAATGCGAGGCTTCGGAGCCGTAGGTGAACATGGGTACCATCGAGGCGGAGTGGCCACCGGTGCTCCAGCGAAACTCGACTCCGCTGTCGGGCAGGGTGAAATCCTCCTTGCCGGCGGGAATCGAGAGTCCGCCCGTCTCGTGGTCGGCCACCACCACCACCAACGTGCCCGGATGGGCGTCGGCGTAGTCGAATGCAACTCCCACCGCGGCGTCGAAATCTCTCATCTCGCCTATCAGCGCCTCGGTGTCGTTGCCGTGGCCGGCGTAGTCTATGCGTGACCCTTCGATCATCAGAAAAAATCCACCCTGGCCACGGGGAGTGTTGGCGGTGAGTATCTCGAGCGCTTTGGCGGCGGCGCGCGGAAGATACTCGGGATCGCGGCCCTCCGACACGAACGGGAATGAATCTTCATATAACGCCATCGCGAGGCCCGAGGTAACACCGTCGAGACCTGCCAGCGAGTCGACCATCACGTAGCCCTGCTTACGAAGTTCATCCACGAGGTCGCGGCCGTCTTCGCGGTCGGTCAGGTATTTGCGTCCGCCGGCGATCGCCACGTCGACACCCGATGTCACGAGGTCGAGCGAGATGGAGTCGTAGTTGTAGCGCTTTTCGGTGTTGCCGTAGAAGGCGCCCGGGGTGGCGTGCTGGATGTTGACAGTTGCCACGAGGCCCGTCGGCAGGCCCGCCCGTTCGGCTTTGTCGAGGATCGTTTCGAGGGGTTTGCCGTCGGGGTCGACCCCGAGGTGTCCATTGTCGGTTTTGTGGCCCGTAGCATAGGCTGTTCCCGCGGCGGCCGAGTCGGTGACGCGGTTGTTGGCCGAGTAGGTCTTGACGAATCCTCCGACCGTGGCACGTTCGAGGTTGACGGGACGGTACTCTTCGGCCAGCATCAGAGCCGACACCTGGGCAAGGCCCATGCCGTCACCCACCATCAGGATGACATTTTTAACGCGCGGCGCAGAGGCGGGCCTGCTTTTTGTGCTGCATCCCCCGATCGGGGCAAGCAGGAGAACCGCCAACACGAGGGCGGCTGAACGTAAAAAGTGTCTCATGGTTACAAAATTTTGATTATCTCAATGCAAATGTAGCGCTTTTGGCGTCGAAAATCACTATTTTCGCAAAATTAATAGAGATGTAATATGCGTGTATTGGTTACTGGTGCCGGAGGGCAGCTCGGAACGGCTCTGAGAAGGGTGTCGGGAGAGCGTAGAGTAGGAAACGATCGGAGCGGGGGGGACGAATGGCTGTTTACCGATGTGGTCGAGGCGGCGGGGACGACGGTGGGTCTGAACATAACCGACCGCGAGGCGGTGAAGGAGTTTTTCGAGTGGTGGAGGCCCGACGTGGTGGTCAACTGCGCCGCCTTTACCGATGTTGACAGGGCGGAGACCGAACGCGAGGCGGCGTTCAGGGTAAACCGCGACGCACCGCGCTTTCTGGCCGAGGCCGCGGTCCGACTCGGGGCGGCGCTGATACATATCTCGACAGACTTTGTGTTCGATGGCAATGGTCGGAACGCCGACGGCGGATTTATTGAGCGCTCCCGACCGTATGCGGAAGACGATACGCCCGCGCCTTTGAATGTCTACGGCGAGAGCAAGCTGGCGGGCGAGAAGGCTGTCATGGAGTCGGGGGTTCGCGGTGTCGTGGTGCGCACCTCGTGGTTGTATTCGCCGTGGGGGAAGAATTTTGTGAAGGCGATTATGCGTGTGGCAGCGGAACGCGACGAGATTCGGGTCGTGGGCGACCAGTCGGGATGTCCCACCTCGGCAATGTCGCTGGCGGAGGCGATAGCAGAGTTGGCGACGGCCGCGGCGGTTGTTTTGCCGACTCCTGCCCAATTATACCATTTCTGCGACGCGGGGGTGGTGAGCCGCGCCGATTTCGCCGACGAGATCATCCGGCAGGCGGGGATCGAGTGTCGCGTGGTGCCCGTCACCTCCGCCGAATACCCCTCCGCCGCAAAGAGACCTATGTTCTCGGCCCTCGACACCTCAAAGATAACCCGCGATTTCGGCATCGCACCGCGCCCGTGGCGCGAGCCGCTCGCCGAATGCTTGAAAGAGTTGAAAAATGGACGTTAAACTGCCCACAGCGTGGAAGGAGTTGTTGGCTCCCGAGTTCGAGAAACCTTATTTCGAGGAGTTGACCGATTTCGTGCGCTCGGAGTATGTTGCCGCCGCTCGGGGCGAGGGGCCGCCGATATATCCCGCGGCGAGGAACATATTCCGTGCCTTTGACAAGTGCGACCTCGACGAGCTTAAGGTAGTCGTCATAGGCCAGGATCCATACCATGGTCCCGGACAGGCCAACGGTCTCTGTTTCTCGGTGGGCGACAGCATGCCGTTCCCTCCATCGCTGCGCAACATATTCAAGGAGATAGCATCCGACATCGGGACTCCTCCGCCCGCGACAGGCAACCTCGACCGTTGGGCCGAGCAGGGGGTGCTGCTGCTCAACGCCAGCCTCACCGTGCGCGAGGGGCAGCCCAACTCACACTCCGACAAGGGTTGGCAACTTTTCACCGATGCCGCCGTGCAGGCGCTCGGCGAGGTGAAGGAGGGGGTAGTATACATGTTGTGGGGCGCCTTCGCTCAGCGAAAAGGTGAACGGCTCGACGCCACGCGCAACCTCATACTGAAGGCGGCCCATCCGTCGCCCCTGTCGGCGCACAATGGATTTTTTGGCTGCCGACACTTCTCGCAGGCGAACGAATATCTGATCCGAAATGGCAAAACACCCATACAATGGTGACTACGATTGAGATAAAGCGCGAGATGCGCAATCCGAGCAAGGTAATAGTGGGCGACGCGCTGAGGCTGCTGCCCGATGTGTTGCCGGTTGGCCGCCGTGTGGTGGCGATCACCGATCCCAATGTCGACGCAATATACGGCGAGGTGATCCGTGCCCACGCCGGCGAGGTGATCGTGATCCCTACCGGCGAGGAGAACAAAACCTTCGCAACGGTAGAGGCTATCCACCGCCGCCTCGTGGAGATCGGTGCCGACCGCCGAACCTACATTGTTGGGGTAGGCGGAGGCATCACCACCGACGTGACCGGTTTTGCGGCCTCGACATATCTGCGCGGCGTGGAGTTCGGTTTCGTGGCCACATCGCTGCTTGCGCAGGTTGACGCGAGCGTGGGCGGGAAGAATGGCGTCAACGTGGCGGGGTACAAGAACATGGCCGGGGTGTTCAACCAGCCCGACTTCGTGCTGTGCGACACGGGGGTGTTGGCCACTCTGCCGCCGAGAGAGTTCCGTGCCGGGCTGGCCGAGATGATAAAGGCGGGCATCATTGCCGACCCTGCGCTGTTCGAAATTTTCGAGAGTCACTCGCCCGAAGAGTTGCTGGCCGACACGGAGTTGCTGACCGGCGCGATAACCGCCGCGATAAAGGTGAAGGCGGCGATAGTTGATGCCGACGAACGGGAGGCGGGGGAGAGGCGCAAACTCAACCTGGGGCACACCGTGGCCCACGCCATAGAGAAACTGTCGCGCCGTTACAACCACGGCGAGGCGGTGGGTGCGGGGCTTGTGGCGATAGCCGGCGTGAGCGAACGGCTGGGGCTGCTCGCGACTGCAGAGTGCGACCGCATAGTGCGCGCAGTGGAAAAAGCGGGCCTGCCGACTGCCACGGAGATTCCCGCCGCAGAGACAGCACGAGCCCTCACCCGCGATAAGAAAGTCGAGGGCGATGAACTGTGGCTGGTCGTGGTGCGTGCGATCGGCGATGTCGATGTCCGCCGCACGCCTATCGGCGAACTTGCCGCGCTGCTATAAACCGCAGAACCGTCTCTGTTTCGGATTTATGAGCCGTCGCTCTATGAACGTCCCTTTTGGGCCGTCGGCGATGTAGGGTGTCGAACGATAGTGGTCGGGGACGACCCGCCCGCTGCCTGTGGTGTAACCTTTCACGAAAACCCTTTTCTTACTCTCCTCCACGGGTTTTGACCGTTGTTCCATAACACACTCGTTTTTTCGTAAAGTCGTTGCTATCACGAGGATGGCAAATTATGTGCAAAAATTTAGCTCGCGCAAATAAATTTGCGTATCGCTCCCTTATTCATTATCTTTGCAGGCTGCAAACACGATGAAAAAAAGAATAATATGAATCTTACAACCGAACAGACCCCCGAAGGCGTGATGATCCTGAAAGCCGCCGTAGCCGAAGCCGATTACGCTCCCGAAGTGGAAAAAGCATTGCGCGAATACCGCCGCAAAGCCAACGTGCCAGGTTTCCGCCCAGGAATGGTGCCGATGGGCATAATCAACAAGATGTACCGTCGCGGCGTGGTGGCTGAACAGGCATACCGGAAAGCCAACGAGGCGGTGTTCAAACACCTCGAAGATAACAAGATAGTGATCATGGGCGACTTGATGCCCAGCGAACTCCAGGGCGAGTTGGACTTCAACGCTCCCGCCGCCGAATACGAATTCGTGTTCGAGGCCGGGGTCGCGCCCACGGTCGACGTCGCGATCGACAAGAGCGACAAGCTCACATATTACAAAATGAAGGTGTCGAAGGAGATGCGCGAAGGCTACCGCGCCAACTTCACACGCCGTTTCGGCCGCCTGGAGGATGTCGACGCTGTGACGGGCGACGAGGCGCTCGAAGTGACGCTCGACAACGGCACCATCACTGCCGACGACGCATACATCGGCCTCGTGTCGATGAGCGAGGCGGAGCGCAAACCTTTCATCGGTAAAAAGGTGGGCGATTCGATAATTGTCAACGTGAACGAGATATACAAAAACCCGGCGCAGCTCGCCTCGACCCTCGGTGTGAAGCAGGAGGAGTTGGAGGGGATCGCGCCCGAGTTCACAGCCACAGTGAAGCGCATTCGCAGGTTTGCCGAGCCTGAGATGAACGCCGAGTTTTTTACCCAGGCTTTCCCTGACGGCAGTGTGACCGATGCCGCGGGATTCGACAAATACATTGACGACGCCATAGCCGCCGACCTCGCGCGCGACAGCGACTACCTGCTGTCGATCCAGCTCAAGAACCATCTGTTGGCAAAGGCCAACCTGAAGCTGCCCGAAACGTTCCTCAAGAATTGGCTCTACGCCGTCAACGAGGGCAAGTTCACTATGGAGCAGATCGAGGCCGACTTCGCGGGTTTCCTGCGCATGATGGCATGGGACTTGATACAGAAGCATTTCGCACAGTCGCTCGGGCTCGAGGTGAAGCAGGACGACATGGTGGTCGAGGCCAAAGAGATGGCCCGCATGCAGTTTGCACAGTACGGCATGAGCTCGGTGCCCGACGAAACGCTCGAAGGCTACGCCAAGAGCATCCTCGGCAACAAAGAGGAGGCGCAGCGCATCTACGAACGGGTGAGGGAAGACAAAACCATCGGTGCACTGAAGCCCCTCGTCACCATCACCGAAAAGAGCGTCTCCCGCGAAGAGTTCCAAAAAATAGCAAACGAGAACGCCAACTGACGGTTTGGGCAATAAACAGCCCTGATTTATGGTTTTATAAATAAAAAAGTAAAAGCCATGAAAAAGACAGAATTTGAAAAATATGCCACGGGGCATCTGGGAGTGAACTCGCTCACGCTGAGCGATTACTCGTCGGAGGTGTCGCGGCTGGCAGGTGTGACGGTGCCACCGAGGGCCGCCACTGAGGCGAGCGGCTACGTGTCGCCCACGATCATCGAGGAGCGTCAACTCAACATCGCCACGATGGATGTCTTCTCGAGGTTGATGATGGATCGCATCATCTTCCTCGGCGCGCCGGTGTACGACGACGTTGCCAACATAATCCAGGCGCAGTTGCTGTTTCTGGAGAGTTCCGACGCCACGCGCGACGTGAGCATCTACATCAACTCGCCGGGGGGCTCGGTTTCCGCGGGACTGGGTATCTACGACACCATGCAACTTGTCAGGCCCGAAGTGCACACCATCTGTACGGGGCTCGCCGCAAGCATGGGCGCGATCCTGCTCACCGCCGGTCAGGCCGGTAAACGGTCGGCCCTTCCCCACTCGCGCGTGATGATCCACCAACCGCTGGGCGGGGCGCAGGGACAGGCTTCGGACATCGAGATCACCGCGCGCGAGATAGTGCGCACCCGGAGGGAACTCTACGAGATAATCGCCCTGCACACCGGACAAAAAATGGAAAAGATCGAACGCGACGGCGACCGCGACTACTGGATGAGCGCCACCGAAGCGCTTGAGTACGGCCTGATCGACGAGATCGTGGCGAAAAGAAAATAGAACGAAACGTTTATGGTTAAGACAACTAACAAGGGCGGCGGCGGAGGAGTGACCGGCAGTGAGGTTTGCTCGTTCTGCGGAGCCGTGGCTGGTGAGGTCGAGATGCTTTTCGCCGGTTCCGACGGTGCGCACATCTGCAACCACTGCATAGAGTATGGCTACGGCGTGTTGGCCGGGCCCACAGTACATGCCGAAACGGAGATGCAAAGGACGGCGGCGCCAAAAAACGGCGAAGATCCCCTTGCACCGCTCGACGAACTGCCCAAGCCCACACAGATAAAAGCTCTGCTCGACGAATATGTCATAGGGCAGGACGATGCCAAACGCTACCTGTCGGTGGCAGTGTACAACCACTACAAACGCTTGCATCACAAAAAGGGAAAGGATACGGACAACGCTTCCGCCGAGGTGGAGATCGACAAGTCGAACATCGTTATGGTCGGCCCCACCGGGACTGGCAAAACGCTGCTCGCGCGCACCATCGCCCGAATGCTGAAGGTGCCTTTCACCATTGTTGACGCCACGGTGCTGACCGAGGCGGGATATGTGGGCGAGGATGTGGAGAGCATCCTTTCGCGCCTGCTTCAGGCGGCCGACTTCAACGTGGAGGCGGCCCAACGCGGCATAGTGTTCATCGACGAGATCGACAAGATAGCCCGCAAGAGCGACAACCCCTCCATCACGCGCGACGTGAGCGGCGAAGGGGTACAGCAGGCACTGCTC
The DNA here is from genome assembly GCA_002293665.1 of Alistipes sp. UBA928. Taxonomy (GTDB): domain Bacteria; phylum Bacteroidota; class Bacteroidia; order Bacteroidales; family Rikenellaceae; genus UBA940. The sequence continues at coordinate 12,015 of DBDQ01000036.1, forward strand.
AAGATACTCGAGGGCACCGTGGTGAACGTTCCGCCCCAGGGAGGACGCAAACATCCCGACCAGAAGTACATTCAGGTCGACACGACCAACATACTGTTCATTTGCGGCGGCGCGTTCGACGGCATGGAGCGGGTCATCTCGCGACGCTTGGGTACACGCGCCATAGGCTACGGCTGCGCGGGCGGCGGGCCCGAGATCGACCGCGACAACCTGTTGCAATACGTAATGCCGCAGGACTTGAAGAGTTTCGGGTTGATTCCCGAGTTAGTGGGGCGCCTTCCGGTGCTCACCTACCTGCGTCCGCTCGACAAGGCGGCCCTGCGGTCGATCCTCACGCAGCCACGCAACGCCATCACCAAGCAGTACGAGAGTCTGTTCGCGATGGACGGAGTGTCGCTCTCATTCGATGCCGAGGCGCTCGACTACATCGTCGACAAGGCAGTGGAGTATAAGCTGGGGGCTCGTGGTTTGCGTTCGATCTGCGAAACGATCATGATGGAGACGATGTACGAGGTGCCGGCTGACCCGGCGCGAAAGAGCATACGCGTGACGCTCCCCTTCGCCAGCCGCCGTTTAGAGAACAGTGAGTTTGCTCTGCTACGCAATACGCTGAAGGCCAGTTGAGTTGCGGGCCGTATAGATAGATGAGATTATGAGAAGACTAACCTTGATCCCGGCGCTGGTGGTGCTGGTGACGATGGCATGCGGGCCGCGGGGTGGCGGGGAGTTGCCGGTGCTCGATGTGACGGCGTCGTACCCCGAGCTGAACATCACGCTGCAAGAGATTGCCGACGTGGAGTATGTTCCTCTTGAGACTCGCGAGGGGTTTCTGATCGACCATCGCATTGCAAACAATATAGACGAGCAGGTGGTGGTCAACAACAACAGTCAGGGTGACATCATGATCTTCGATCGCCATACCGGAAAGGGGATTACCACATTTAACCGCACCGGCCGTGGCCCGGGAGAGTATACGGGTATTGGTCGAACGGCTCTCGACAGCCGTAAAGGCGAGATTTTCGTCACGCCAAACACATACAACAAATTCATGCCCTTTCCGATATACGTCTACGATATGCAGGGCAAGCATCTGCGCACCCTCGAACTGAGGGGCGGCGAGGTCGCCGACGGCGATTTCCTGCACGACTACGACGAGGGGCATCTGTTCTTCCGCAACAGCGACGAGATGCGGCCGTGGATATGGGGCCTTATCTCTAAGACCGACACGTTGATAACTCATATGCCCGTGGAATTCAAAAACAGGGACAACATGAGAGTAAGTATCACGATGGGCGAGATGACCGGATTTATGACAAGGGGTGGTCCCGTCGCCAAAACCCGCGAGGGATATATGATTTCTGAACCCGGCATCGATACTATATACAACTGGAACCGGAGAACGGGAGAGTTGATACCCGTGATGACACGTACTCCGTCGTTTGGTTCGATGGAATATCCGGTGGGGTTGTTCTATTGGCAGCAGAGCGGCGACTACATATTTTTGGAGACCTGGGAACGCCGCTATGACTTCGAAACAGGAGAGGGCTTCAGGAATGTGAAGTTGATCTACAACAAGCGAAGCGGCGAGTTTTTCGAGGGGAAGATTCTCAACGCCGACTTTGTCGACCCCAAGGAGATAGACTTCGGAGCTTACGACGTGGGCTACCCTCCGGGGCAGATCGTACTCTCCCTTCCGGCTTTCGAATTGACCGATTTGCACGAGCAGGGGAAGTTGAAAGGTAGGCTCGCCGAGATCGCCGCGACGCTGAAGGAGGATGACAATCCCGTGATGATGATAGCAACATTCAAATAACAATATCAATAGCAATACAAAGATGGAAAACCAAACTTTAATGGCCGCGGATAATATCCGCATTCTCGCGCTCTCGATGGTCGAGCGCTCAAAGTCGGGACACCCCGGCGGCGCTATGGGTGGCGCCGATTTCGTGAACGTGCTCTACTCCGAGTTCCTGCGCTACGATCCGCAGAACACCGCTTGGCCGTGGAGAGACAGATTCTTCCTCGATCCGGGCCACATGTCTCCCATGCTCTACTCGGTGCTTGCGATGGCGGGATTCTACTCGCCCGAAGACCTTGCGGCGTTCCGTTCGCTCGACAGCATCACCCCCGGCCACCCCGAAAGAGACCTTGCCCACATGGTGGAAAACACCTCCGGCCCGCTGGGTCAGGGTCATGCGATGGCTCTGGGTGCCGCCGTGGCCGAGCGTTTTCTGGCAGCGCGGTTCGGCGAGTGGACGGCCCACAAGACTTATGCCTACATCTCCGACGGAGGGATTCAGGAAGAGGTGTCGCAGGGTGTGGGACGTATAGCCGGCCACCTGGGCCTCAGTAACTTCATCATGTACTACGACGCCAACAACGTGCAACTCTCGACCACCGTCGAAGAGGTCGACACCGAGGATGTGGCGGCAAAATATCGTGCCTGGAACTGGAATGTCATCTCGATCGACGGCTGCTCGGCGGATGAAATCCGCGGAGCCTTGAGAGCGGCGAATGCCGAAACTCAGCGCCCGACGATCATCATCGGCAAGACCGTGATGGGACGCGGTGCGAGAGACGCGCAGGGCGGAAGTTTCGAAAACAAAGTCTCGACCCACGGTCAGCCCCTTTCAGCGGCGGGTGCTTGCGTCGACACGTCGATCCGCAATCTGGGCGGCGATCCTGCTTCGCCCTTTGTCATTTTCCCCGAGGCGGCGAAACTTTACGCCAAGCGTCGCGAGGAGCTTGTGAAGTGGGCGGCCGGTCAGCACGAGATCGAGAAGAAATGGCGCGCCGAGAATGCGGCCCTCGCCTCGAAGCTCGACCTGTTTATGAGCGGCAAAACTCCCGCCATAGACTACGACGCCATCGACCCCGGCAAAGACTCCGCCACACGCGGCGCCTCGGCCTCGGTGCTGAGCGCGTTCGGTGCGCAGATCGAGAATATGATCGTCGCCTCGGCCGACCTGTCGAACAGCGACAAAACCGACGGATACCTCAAGAAGACCCACGCCTTCACAAAGGGCGACTTCAGCGGTAAGTTCTTCCAGGCCGGCGTTAGCGAGTTCACAATGGCGTGCGTGATGAATGGCATGGCGCTCCACGGCGGCGTGATACCCGCCTGCGGAACGTTCTTTGTGTTCTCCGACTACATGAAACCCGTGGCCCGTATCGCCGCGCTCCAGCGCCTGCACGTGATCTATGTGTGGACACACGACAGTTTCCGCGTCGGCGAGNNGGACGGCCCCACCCACCAGCCCATAGAACAGGAGGCGCAGATCCGCCTGATGGAGCAGCTGCGCAACCACGATGGCGACCGCTCGATGCTCGTGCTGAGGCCCGCCGACGGTGCCGAAACCGTCGAGGCTTGGCGTTGCGCCGTGGAGGCCGACCGCCCCGTGGCTCTCATCCTGTCGCGCCAGAACATAAAAGACCTTCCTGCCGCGTCGGGCTGCCGCCGCACCGAGGCCAAGCAGTTGGCCAAGGGTGCCTACGTGGTCGTCGACTCCGAAAAGCCCGATGTGGTGATGATAGCCAACGGTTCCGAAGTGGCGACGCTCGTCGAAGGTGCCGAACTTTTGAAAGCCAAGGGTGTGAAGGTGCGCATTGTGTCGGCGCCGTCGGAAGGGCTCTTCCGTGATCAGCCGTGCGACTATCAGAAAAGCGTCATCCCCGCCGGTGTACCGCGCTACGGCCTTACTTCGGGTCTGCCTGTCACTCTGCGCGGACTCGTGGGCGACGCCGGCCGTGTTCACGGACTCGACCACTTCGGCTACTCCGCACCCTACAAAGTGCTCGACGACAAGTTCGGTTTCTCCGGCGAAAATGTCTGCAAGCAGGTGCTTGAGATGTTAGGCAAGTAAAACGAAGAGACCCCCGCATCGCGGGGGTCTCTTTTTTATTGCAGCGTCATGGTGTAGAGACGTTCGAGGGCATCGGCGGCAGCGGGCCAGCCGTAGCGGGGTTTCTCTTTTGCGAAGTTTGCGCGCAGGGTGGCGGCGACTGCCGGATCGAGGGTGCGCCCGATGGCGTCGGCTATGCTCACGGGGTTCGGATCGCAGAGGTAGCCCGTCACGCCGTCGCGCACGATCTCGGGGAGGCCGCCGACGCGGGTGGCAACCATCGGCACGTCGAAGTGGAGGGCGATCTGGGTGACGCCGCTTTGGGTGGCGGTGCGGTAGGGCAGGACGAGCAGGCTGGCGAGTGAGAAGTAGAGAGGGATGGTGTCGTCGTGGATGAACCGGTCGTGAATGATCACGTCGCCCGAGAGGCAGAGTGCGGCGATCTGAGTACGGTATCTCTCCACGTCGTCGTAAAATTCGCCGGCGACGATCAGTTTCCGGTTCGCGGTTTTGCCTTCACGCTTCATGGCGGCCCAGGCGTCGAGAAGAATATCCACCCCCTTATAGGCTCTCACCAACCCGAAAAAGAGCGCATACTCCGTTCCCGCATCGAGGCTGAGGCGCGCGGCCGCTTCGGCGCGCGGCAGAGGTTCTCCGAAGTGATCGAAGATGGGGTGGGGCGAGTAGAGGCGCGGTTTGGTAGTTGTAAATTCGGCGAGCTCGCGTCCCACCTGCTCCGACATGTAGATGAATCCGTCCATCGAGCGGACGAAATAGCGCGTTAGGGGGGCGTCGAACCACTTTCGTTCGTGGGGCACGATGTTGTCCAACTGCACCAGAAATTTNNCGCCGCTCGTGGGGGACTATGTTGTCGAGCTGCACGAGGAATTTCGGGCCGCCTTTGTTTTTACCGCCGCCCCCCATTTTAGCAACCCTTGCGATCGTTCCGAAACATGGGGCCATCAGTGGCGTCCAATATTTCAGGATCACGGCGTCGGGG
>DBDQ01000038.1 GCA_002293665.1 Alistipes sp. UBA928
TTCTTCGATTTTCTGCTTTTTTACCCCAGCTGTAAACCGTTGACCGACAGCCAAATTGACATGTGCAAAAAAACCGGCAGCCATCGGAAGCCTGCCGGGAAATGATCGAATGAGCAAAAACGAATTTCGCACTATCCTATTGGCGGACGCAACGAACGGCAAACCCGAGCCTATAGTCCGTACTGCTCAATGGAAGCACATCCTTGCTCGTTAAGTACATGTAGTGCCCATAATTCTCTCCTCGCAATGTTGACGACCAGTAGTACCCGAGCGAACCCGGCCCGGTAATGACGCCGTTAATGTGGCTGCGATAGCCTGTGGCCGGCAGAAAAATTGTATTGCTGCCACTTCCGAATCGAGTGCCGTTGACGCCATTGGATGTAGTCCAAACACTGCCCGACTTTGCAAGAGTTTCGAATTCCTTCGGTGCAGGGGTTCTCCAGCCTGAAGGACAAACCGTCTGCGCCTCTTCGAACGAATAATGATTGCCATAGTCTTCGGGGGTAATGACAAACTTTCCGTATTCGCCGACATTTCGCGTCGCCCATGTAAGCCCTTCGATCGTTATGCCGTTTTCGTTGGCGCCTGAGCCTGATGACATGCCGGAAAGCACCTTAATAAAATTGTTAGCTGCGTTTTTCATTGCATTGAATCCGGCGGTTCCCAACGAAGTGGTACAGTCCAGAACAAGCATAACGACGGCACTCTTTCTCTCCTCGACGATAACGACATCACTGCCCGAACCGAACTCCGAGTTTCGTTGCCACACGGAAGATGCCGTCGTACTGTACCACTGTTGCTCATGCCCTTTCTGTATGCTGCCGCCCGATGCGGTATACAAGTCGTCGAAAGAAAAAGTAACGAATGCTCCGTTGACAACTCCATTCACAGTTGTTCCGCTGCCACTCCTCAAGCCGTTGTAAACTATATTTTGGAGCGTTCTGGAACCTCCGTCGCGGCGATAGGTTCCTTCCACATACATTGTCGATGCCGTCGCGCTGGCCACGTTGTCGAAAGTGAACCGGATTTTGGTACCGTCATCGTATCCGCCGGGAATTCTGATATCGACCACAAAACTTGTACTCGAACTATACAGCGAACCGGCCAACTCTTCAAACTCGGCGTTAAGCTCTTCCGTATTGGTCACCATTTTCACATAGGTTCTGCCGCTTGCCATAGCGTCGAGACCGGCCCGGAATGCATTCTCATCTCCGACGTCGTCTCCTTTGACCCCGATCGAATAGGCGGAAACAGGCAGGCTTCTGAATATCGCCCCGTCGATACGATCGTGTATGAAATCGCGATACTCGTCCCGTGCGTCGAAATTCGGATTGAGTTCTATCGATATGTTGTCCAGACCGTCGGTAAAGGTGACAAGCGAAGCACCGACGAGGTCGACGGGCAACACGGTGGTCTGCAATTTGTCGACAGAGTTATCTACCGCATAGTACAATCCGGTACCCTGCCTCATGGTCAGACCGTTGATAAAAGACGTGAACCGGCTCCTGGAGGAGGAGTTCAGCAGTTGGGGATTCATTACCTGCAAACTCTCGTTGAACCCGACGATTCCCACATACATTCCTTTCGCCATTCTCGGGTCGGGCTGCGCCGACGGCCAGATATTATCATTGTTGCCGCCATTTTCTCGACGGACGCAACGGACACTTTTAAGGCCGGTCGAAGGAGAGACCAAAATATCTGTATCACCCTCACTAACATACAGATAGTAACCTTGCAAGTCTGGATCAGGGTTGGGTGTCGAAGAACAATAATACCCGTAATGAGCATTATAGTGATCTCCACCGGGCCATTGACTCCCTGCGGCAGGAAGAAAAATGGTGTTGTTGCCGCTGCCGAATCGGCGGCCATCTGTGCCGTTAACTCTCGTCCACATATTACCAGCGTTGACAAGGCTTTGCAATTCGTTCACGGTCGGTGTTCGCCAACCCTTGGGGCAGGCGGTCTGCGCCGCGTCGAAGTTGAAATAGCCGCCAAAGTCTTCGGGATTGGCTGCAAATTTGCCTTTCGTGTCCACATTGCGCGTTGCCCAGGTTACTCCGCCTATCGCCACGCCATCGGTGCCGTTGTTGTTTCCGGGTAAAGGATTGTCACCTCCACCCAACTCTGCGCCGGAATTGCAGCCAACCGACAAAAGCGCAGTGGCAAACAGATAAAAAAGTTTCTTCATGATGGTTTCGGGTAAAGTAGCGATTAAACCTTTCAAATATAGGTATCGGTGCAAATCTACGAAATATTTATCATCCGAAGCGAAAAAAAGAGTAATTTTGCTCCCGTATGGAAAACTTCATAGTTTCGGCACGAAAGTACCGCCCGGCGACATTCGCCTCCGTAGTGGGGCAGCACCACATAACCTCGACGCTGCGAAACGCGATAAGCCGCGGCCAGCTTGCCCACGCCTACCTTTTCTGCGGCCCCCGCGGAGTAGGCAAAACCACCTGCGCCCGCATCTTCGCAAAGGCGATCAACTGCGCCGGAACGCCGGCGGCGGATTTAGCTACGCAGAAGTCTGTATCTCCAACGAATGGCGAGGCATGTGGCGAATGCGAGAGCTGCCGCGGTTTCGACGAGGGCCGCTCGTTCAACATCCACGAACTCGACGCGGCGTCGAACAACTCGGTCGAGGACATCCGCAACCTCACCGACCAGGTGCGCATACCGCCGCAGGTGGGGCGTTACAGCGTCTACATCATCGACGAGGTGCACATGCTGTCGGCGGCGGCGTTCAACGCTTTCCTCAAAACGCTGGAAGAGCCTCCCGCCCACGCGGTGTTCATCCTCGCCACGACCGAGAAACATAAGATCATCCCTACTATCCTGTCGCGCTGCCAAATATTCGACTTCAACCGCATCCGCGTGGCCGACGGCGTCGACTACATGAAATACATAGCCGACACCGAGGGCGTCACCTACGACGAAGAGTCGCTCAACCTCATCGCGCGCAAGGCCGACGGCGGGATGCGCGACGCGCTCTCGATGTTCGACAAGGCGGTGTCGTTCTGCGGCTCTGACCTGCGCTACAAAGAGGTGGCTACGTCGCTCAACATCCTCGACTACGACACCTATTTCGACGCAATCGACACGGTGCTCGCGGGCGACTACGGCGCGGCACTCGTGCTGTTCGACCGCGTGCTGGGTCAGGGATTCTCGGGCCAAACCTTCATGGCGGGCCTCGGCAGC
>DBDQ01000088.1:0-199 GCA_002293665.1 Alistipes sp. UBA928
AGCTTGGTCGGTTTCGGCCACCGGTCTCCATAGAACTACCTTAAAATCTTCGTCTTGGATGAATAGGGGCGCGCGCAATCCAGCCGCCTCGCATTTGTCGATAATATCGCCCGTGCCGGTTCCCATGCGCTCAATGCTTCCGGCCAGATACATCGGGTTGGCCAACAAAGGATTTGGTGGTATCGACGGGTGGGGCTTA
>DBDQ01000088.1:251-24074 GCA_002293665.1 Alistipes sp. UBA928
GTTGCTCGAATAGTCGCGGTGGGCTATGGCGTTCACAATCGCCTCGGTAACCGCCGCCAGAGGCAACTCATAATCAACATCGACCCGGACGTCGGTGTCGCGGGTTCCCACACGCGCGTCGATGCGCGACATCACAAAATCGACAGCCTGCGTAATGAGTTGGAAAACATCGCCCCTGTAAACCTGATACGACGGGATCGGTTTTGCCACCTCGTTACCGTAAAACTGTGCGCACTTCACCTCGGACGAGATAAAAAACCGTTGTGGCTGGCGTCCGAAAAGCAGGATCGCCGCATTTGTCAGCCGCCCGTCGGAGGCCAACAGGTCGAGGTGCGTCAAAATCCGCTCGACACTCGCGTCGGCGGGCAGTGGAAATCCGCGCCGCTTGCCCGCAATATGCACAAATTCCCGAACCTTTTCCTCGTCGATGTCGTCCATAGTCGCCCGGCTCAACGTCGCGTCAAAGGGCAGAATTCGCAGGTATTCTTTCTGTTCGAGGTAGTGAACGAGCGCGGCATAGACCCCGGCGCGTAACTCCTCGTAATCGACAAACGACTTGCGCACGACCGCACTTTCGGCTTTGGAGATGAATTTTTGTTGTTTCGGCTCCCGGCCATCGCCCGCCGCTTTACGGATGAAAACCAACCTATACTTCGATTCGGCGGTCGCCCTGTCGTACTCCCTTTCGGTCGGCGAAATGCCCTCGCCATCCTCGAAGCCGTATTTATCGCCCAAAATCCCGATGTAAATATCGCTATGCCCAACCTCGGTCAGATAAGCCTCCTGCACAGAAAGATCGGTGGCGGGCAACTCCTCGAACAGAAACGGCGAGAAGAACTTCCCCAACAGCGCATCCTGCCTGATATAGTCGCACAACCACCGGCGTTCGCGCTCAAACTCCCTTTGGACGCTGCTGATAAATATTTTGATGGGCTTCATCGGAAACGGTATAAAACGGCCAAAATTTAAGATTTTTCTTCGTCTTTCATGCTATCCCAATAGTCAGCATCAAGCTTTTTCACCTCTATAATTTGCTCGACTTGCATTCCTAAGCCATAATCATAAATATATTCAGCGAGCTTTTGCCCATCGATCAATACAATAGTTGTCGAGCCGTTTAGGTTCTTAACGTAGTCAATAGCCGTTTTAGCGAAATACGAAGTTGTGATAAAAACGCCCTTGTTCGATTGAGCTACGGCAAGTGCGCCTACGAATTTCTGTATATCCTCCCTGCCGATGCAAACATCGAGTTTATACCGTTTTGCTTGTATGTGAATTCTGCCGAATCCCAAAATATCTTCTTTAATTATACCGTCGATTCCTTCATCGTTCGATGCCTTGGTAACATGCCCAGAGTCTTTTATCTCCCCACCGTAGCCCATTTTTTGGAGCAAAGACACAACCAATTTTTCAAACTCGACAGGAGTCTTGCTGAGAATTGTCGTTAGGATTTCCGTATAAACATTTTCTCTTATGTCGGTATAAGACTTCGATAGTAGCTCCTGAGGAGTTTGATTATCAATGTCCGATACGTTAGACTCACTTACTTTCTTTTTCGACACTGTCTCCTTGGGTTCTCTTGCAGCCACAGCCTTATCGACATAATCGTTAATCTTATCTGGCGTTTTTAACATTTCTCGGCCAATAGGAGTTATTCTATAAACACCCCTTTTAGGTTTCTCAACGAGACCTGCCATAAACAAGTAACTTAACGTCCAACTTATGCGATCATAAAAGACGTGTCCATTCCCTGTGGGATACATCAGATTCACCTCTTCTTCGGTCAGTTTAAAATGGTCGGCCAAAGGAGGAATAAAATCCTTAATCTTAATAACTTCGCTACTATTGAGTAACCTTAGTGCAGGCTCTCGAACCTCGGAAAATTTTGGGATCGCCATATTGTGCTGTTTTTCAATGCCAAAATTAATAATATTTTCCTTATCCGATTAACAGTCATTTAAATTGAGTGAGCAGGGCGGCGTTTTTCTGCCGTTCCTCTTTCTCGAAAGACGCAAGATAGGTTTCGGTGGTTTGCAGACTGTTATGGCCGAGGCTTTCGCTGATGTAGGCGATGTTCGCCCCGCTCCGTTTCAGCACAGTGGCGTAGGAATGCCGGGCCGTGTAGGTCAAAATATGACTGATACCCAGCTGTTTCCCGATTTCAGCCATGCGCTTGTTTATCGCACGGGTGGTGTACTGTGTTTTCTTTTTCACCGTTATCGCGTCCTCGCCGCCTTTCAGTACCGGGAAAATATAGCTGTCCGGCGCAGGCGGGTTGCCCCAACGGTCGATGATAGCCTGCATTTCAGAGGTTACAATGGCGCGGATCTCGCGCCTCATTCGGTTGGTGCGCTCGGTCTTTTGACGCACGAAATAGATCTCGCCGTCCTCGATATTAGCGTATTTCAGCTTCACAAAATCGGCCATGTTGATACCGTTGCACAGATAAAGGAACAGCCAATAGTCGCGGTATTTGGCCGTCGCGTCGCTCCCGTCGTCATACCGTACTATCTGCCCGATCTGCTCCAACGAGAGAGCCATCTTGCGGCCTTCGGAGGCTTTGACTTCATATTTATCCCGCCCGAACGGATAAGCCGATTCTTTGATGATACCGATACGCTTGGCATCGTTCAGTATCGCCCGGAGTGTCCGCATATGGATTCCGATGGTGCTGTAAGTTTTCATTTCGGACAACAGGAATTTTTCGTAGCGGTTGAGCCAATCGGTCGTAATACTATGATAAGGTATTTTGTTCCCTGCAAACCGTTCTAACCCTTTCAGAACGTTGTCATAAACGATACTATTACCGACCATATCTCCGGCCTTGAGCTCCTCTATTTTAGCCTGAAAAGCCGTATTGACCGTGCCGCTCGATCCTTATTTTCAGCCGTTGGTTCAGCGCATCAAATGAAAAATCGCCGTTGGAGGCTATAGTCTCGACCTGATCGCGCACGATATTAAAACTGTTCTCGATACTCTCGCGTATGGCGACAAGGCTCCGGGTTTTGGTTGTGGGCAGTTTCTCCCACTCCTCTGGCGTCAGGGTCTTGCCGGTCGGATAATACCTTTGCGTCCGCTGATAAATAATCTGTACCTTTACGGGGTACTTCCCATCCGCTTTCGTGCGGCGGCTGTCGAGGATGGTCAGGATGGAAACCGCGTCTTTCGAATACTTGAACATAACAGAATTTGCATACAAATATAGGTAATCTTTCCAAAATAACAAACTGTCGTAAACTTTTCATCAATGCATATATGTCTATTACACAGTCATTTCGGAAGACAAATCGAAAGAAATAAAAATAGATGAAAATTCAAAAAATCTGCCTTACAAGCAGAGGGTCGGCGGTTCGAATCCGTCAACTCCCACCCTTGAAAATCAATACTTTAGCCGCTTTCGGGCGGCTATTTTTTATGCGTTTTCCCGTCGAAAACTTGTTTTTTGCACTTTATTTCGGCAACGTTGCACAACTAACCGTGCCGAAAAAGTGCAAATTAGAGTGTAAATATGGCTTCGACACGGATGTCTATTTCGACTATAACTATTATTATGACTATCCTATGTCGCATGAGTGGGTGCATCACCCGCATTGGCCCGATTGTCCGCATTATACGCCTCATCCTCAAAGGCCCGAGCCTCCCCAGGAACCTGTGCCGCAGGAGCCCGGGTGCCGAGACCTTTCATATCGTGATATTTTGGCAATAGCCCTCCTCGCGTGACGCGCGATTCGATACCCAAAGCCGGCTCCCATGCCGGCTTTGGTATGTTATTGCAATATTAATAATTATTTATATCTTTGTGGCTCAAACCTTTCAATAACTTCTGAACATGGCTAAAAAGTTATCATTCGATCGACTGCCCGAGGCGGTCGAGAAAATCCTCGCGATACTGAGTTCCGAGGGTTCTGAACACACGGCGTTACCCGAACTCGTTCAACGGATCGCGTTGTTGGAGAAAAAGATCGACCATCTCGAGAAAAGCCTCTCGCCGGGGCGCTCCACGATGGATAAACCCGCCGTTCTCAAGATGCTGAAGATGAGGCCCAAGGTGCTCAGCGAGTTGGAAATGTCGGGTGTGTTGCCCTCCCACTCCGAGGGTCGCCGGACGCTGTTTTACGAAGCCGACGTCGTGAAGTTCTTCATGACACAACCGGCGTGGAAAGCAGCGATGGAAAAAAACGACACCGAGGCCGGGCAGGCGGTTCCGGAAGAGATCGCCGCCGAAGGCAGGCAGCGCGTCGACATCAACGGGGCGAGCCAAATCCTGGGACGAACTCCGGGCGCCATCCGTCAACTTCTGTCGACCGGTCTTCCCCACTACAAAGACGGGCGGTGGCTCTATTTTTACAGCGACGAACTGAGGGAGTGGGCGCAGAACCACAAACCCCGTCCCAAAAAATCCAAAAAACAATGAAACCGAATAAACCGCCTGAAAATCCGCTCAAGGCCGCCAGGAAAGGAAGCCGCGAGGCGGAGANNACAGCGACGAACTGAGGGAGTGGGGCCTGAGCAACAAGCCCCGGCCGCGAAAAAAACACAACTAAGCACTCTGACTACCCGCTGAACGGGGCTTCCCGTTTTTGCTCTCGCGGCGCGGTGCGAGCCATCGGCCGTGAGTGGCCATGCGCCACAGCCACTCCACAGGGCCCCAGCGGAAACCGGCGAGCCACAGGTGGCTGACAGCCATTTGGAGTGCGAATACCCCGGCCGCGATCGCCTCGACCCACACAAGGCCCACGCGCGCACCGAGTCCACAGCCGATGCCGTAGAAGATCGCGATGCCTATAGCCGACTGGGCGAGATAGTTGGTGAGAGCCATGCGTCCGGGGGCGGCAAAGGCGCGCAAGAAACCCGGTTCGCGACCGCGTTCGCTGCCTCTCAGCCACCACAGGGCCAATCCGCAGGCATAGGCCAGAGAGAGCGGAACTACACTTATCGCATAGATGGCCGAATGGCCGACGAGACCCATCGGGTGGCCGCTCGTCGCCTCCCAAGCGTACACCACCGACAGTGGCAGGCCGACCACCCCACCCCACAGCGCCACCCGTCGCAGCAGATCGCGGTTGGCGGCGAGGTCGGAATGGATATTCCTACGTCCGATCCAAAGTCCGACGAGAAACAGGCCCAGTACCTTGAGTGCCCGGTGTCCTTCGACAAACTCCTGAAGGCGTATGAACGATCCCGCGACGTTGAAATCGAGCACGTCGCCATAACTCTGTGCCGTGGACAGCCACACCGGGAAATTCCCGGGCGTGATGCCCGTCCGGTCGTGGAAATATCGTGTAGCGTCGACCAAAGGGGCCGAGAGGTTCCAGTCGAAGAGCCCGGCGAGGCCATCCAGTGCAATGGGTGTGAGCAAAAGTCCCGCCGCCCACCACAGCAGCCCCCGGTCGGAAACTCGCCGGAAAAGCGGCAACAGCATGCCCATAGCCGCGTAAAGGATGAGTATGTCGCCCGCCCACAGCAAGATCAGATGCGCCAGTCCGATCGCGGCGAGCAGTCCCATCCGGCGATAGAAAAACGCCGAGCCCCGGCCGATGATGATCGAAAACCCGATGCCGAACAGCAGCGAGAACAGAGTGTAAAATTTGCCGTCGACAAAAAGGTATTGCAAGAAGCGCACCATGCGGTCGATTCCCGCCGTGGGCATCGCCGCCTGAACGTCGGCCCCCTGGAACGTATAGAGCGAAAACTCGCCGAAGTTGGCAAGGCATATACCGAAAACGGCAATTCCCCTCAATATATCGAGGATCGCGTGGCGCCGGGAATGTTCCGCAGGGTCGATCGGTTTGGAGTTCATTGCGCGAAGATAATGAAATAATTGGGAATTACGCAGACGAGTTTTGTCAGTTCGTGCTTCGGGTTACGACGAATTCTTTGGCTTCGTAGTCGGGTCGATCCGTTGTTCGACTTGAGGCTAAGGATTTTCATTGGGAAGCATGTGGGTGTCGACGGCTTTCGGCTGCAAGTAACCTCATTTCATGGCAGGAGATCATGAACAATCATTTTCCATTCGTCTGTTGCGGGATCGAGTTCGAAGACTTGTTTAAGCTTGTCGACCGAACTGGCGGGGGAGTAGGTGGTGAGCCTGCGGCGGGAACGATCTATCTCGTCGGGGAAGTAGCGCATCTCCTCGGTCAGAAAACGGTCTGTGACGAATTTACCATCGGCGGTTTGTGTCAAAAAAGTATAATATGGGCCGGAGCTGACGGCGGAATCACTCGCCATCGCGATGTCGTCCCTGCCGTCGAAATTGAGATCGGCAACGACAATGGTGCCCCAATAGTTGTCGTGCTTCTCCCTGTCGGCGTTATGTCCCGTGGAATATGAGGTAACGTCGCTGCAGCCATATTCCGGGTCGGTGTACCACCAAACACCGAGTCTCGCATCGGGATCCAGAGGGTTGAAGACTATCGTGTGATCGGTGCGCTGCTGCATACTCTTTCCGTGCAGCGACACTGTGACAAAGACGGAATCCTCGTATTGTACCGTTTCGAGATCGACGTCGAACTGGCGGGAGAGCCCTGGGAGCATGCAGCGCGAAACAGATAGCGGTTCAGGTGGTGGTGTGTGGCTTTCGGGGGTTACCCGTTTTTCTATATGCGCCGTCTCTACAAAGTCCGAATATCTGTCGCCGGCCACGACCAGTCCGAAGATCAGGATCGCACACATAGTCGATACCGATATGGTTATGACGATCAGTGCAGTGTTGAGGATGATGTGTTTTGTGCGTTTGCGTGTTTTCATGGAGGGGGATTAGTATTCGTTTGTTCCGGTGCGAAATTAGCGCGTCTAATTTACAAAAAAGATACGATTATGCCAATAAATACACCTGAATCCCACTCCTAAGAGTGGGCTATTTGTTAGATTTGCCTATCTTTGTGCACGAAAGACCTAAAACCCATGGAGATACTGACGTTCATACCGACCCATCCGGCACATGTTTTCGATCCCGCCGACACGTTCGACTACTCCGAGCGCGACAGCCATTTTATCCAAACCCTGAAAGCTTCCGAGGCATTGGGGGATATAGACGCCTACATCCTCGACTTCAAAAACGAAAAGATACTCTACGCCACCCGCAACTGTTCGCTGCTGATGGGCAGCACACTGGAAGACATCAACACCCACGGCCTGCGCTATTACGAGCAGATCGTCCTGCCCGAAGATGTCGGCATGCTTGCCCAGGCCAACGCCCGGGCATTGGATATGTTCTACTCGTACACCACCGAAAACAGGCCCGACGCCTACTACACTTTCGATTTGAGGATGCGGGGCCCGGGGGGTAAGACGGTGCTGGTGAACCACAAGATTACGGTGCTCGATCTGACGGTCAGCGGCACCCTGCGGCTCGGCCTGTGCGTGATCTCCTTCCCCACGGTCGACCGGCCCGGCAACGCCTATCTGAAGTGGAACGACCACTCCAAGGTGATGCAGGTTATGTCCACCGGGCAACTGGCAGAGGTAAATACCCAGAAACTGACCCCGAAAGCGATGGCGATACTGCGCCTGGCCAGCAGCGGCAAGACCGAAGTCGAAATAGCCAAACAGCTCGGCCTGTCGCTCTACACTGTCAAGTGGCACAAGAAGCAGATATTCGCCCGCCTCGGCGTTCGCAACATTGCCGAAGCCATTCAGTGGATGAACAACCATAAACGGCTTGTGAAAAGACAGAAGTGAAATATGAAGGCGGAACCTTGCCGAATATTGTTTCGTTATTTCGGGTGCGCTGAGCATGCAGATCACCAGCCTTGAAAACGACTTGGGAGTGACCCTGCTCGACCGAAGCAAAAACCGATCGTCCCGACAGAGGCCGGAGAGGTATTCCTCGAGCAGGTAAAGAAGGCGTTGGCGGAGTTTTACAACGGGATTCACGTTTGAAATTTCGTTACTCCTTTTCCGGTCGTAATTTCAGGTTAGAGTAAAACTCCTCCTCTACTGCATAGTAGAATCCGTTTATGAAGATGCCGCGGTAAGGGCGTCTTTAGAGATGTTTTTTGCCTTCCGTGGGGGCATTGGAAATGGTGTGAACGTCGGTGATGAGACCGGCCGAAGTGACGAAGCACAGGTAGTCGTCCTCCCTGGAACAGGAGGCCAGCGTCATCATCGAGGCCGGCGATATGACGGGACAGGGCTTGCCGTCGGGAGTAATACAATGCCTTGCAACACAAACAGATCAGAGCTGGCATTGGCACGGATATTGGGAAAATCATAAAATGCCGGAACATACTTGTTTCATTTAATAATAAAAATTTTACGATTATGAAAAAAATTATCAGTCGGATGCTCGTTGCATCCGTATTTACCGTTGGCATCGTAGCATGTACAAACGACAAGCCCGTCGTCGGCAACGGCGAACTGGGCGTAATCACAGTGGGCATCAAATCGGCAGCTCCGACACGCTCCATGTTGAACAATCCCACGGCGGTATCCGCATTCGAAAATGCCGTTTTGAATTTCGACGCCTATGTGTTCGACTGGGCGACAGGTATGCTCGAAGCGACCGGTACGAGCCCCGACGGCCAGCCCATCCCCATTTCGAACGTCAGCACCGCGGGTTCGAAACGTATCGTGGTGATCGCCAATGGAGTCGGGATAAGCACAGTTCCGAGTCTTGCCGAGAACGGCAATCCCCTCACTCACTATGACGATCTGGCGGCAGCGTCGGTCAGCATTGCCAACCAACTGATGTCCGACACCGAGATTACAACCCCTATACGCGGGTTGTTAATGACCGGTGAAAACGCCTCTGAATTCAATGTCGTCGCAGGAAACAGCAATTCCATCGACATTCCGGTCAAGAGGGTCGTTTCCAAAATTCAACTGGGCAACATCACCTTCGATCAAGGTGTCAGAGTCTCTGACCTTCAGCTTTTCGACATCACCGAAGCCGGTATCCAGAAGGCCATAGGCACAACAGGCATTGGTACCGGAGCCATCACTCCCATAACCGATCCGGCACCCTATTATTATGGCGGTTTTGCCGGCCCCTCGTCGGTCATGACGGCAACCGAACTCGTAAACAGCGGGATCGACCTTGCAAGTTTCATCTCGACGCTCACCACAGCCCTTGCTCCCTCCGATCCCGACATGACCCTGCTCCAGGCTATCGGTGCCGCCAGCGGTTTCGACACCGGCCTGCTGACAAAAGCGGTAAACGGTTTCTGGTATGTACTTCCCAATGACGGCAGCACCGGCAACCCCACCCTGCTCACGCTCCACGGCAGCTATGACGGCACAGAGTTCTACTATCCGATCGAGGTCAACGCTCCCGACAGCGGTGCGACCGGCACAGGCGCAGGAACCTATCTCCAGCGCAACACGGTCTATAATCTCAACATAACATTCAAGGAACTCGTCGGTACGACCGATCCCGACACCCCGGGCAAAATGGTAAATGTGAGCGTGACCGTCACTCCCGAACCCTGGGCAGGACCCGTTGTTCAAAACACCACTTGGTAAACAGGGAGTACTTTTCGATGTTTCATAAATTACAATCCGTCCTTTGTGTGGCGCTCGCGGTTTCGGCCGCGGGCGCCCTGGGCGGTTGTGTCAGGGAGAGACTGACCGATTGTCCGCCTCCCGTTCCGGAAGAGCTACAGTTCAATGTCAATGTGGTCGACGCCGGTACGGGCGAAAGCGTTCCCGTTCACGAGGCGGTCACCGACGGTGCGCTGTTCGTGTTCGACTCCAACCACAAAATGATCCACTACCAGATCGTCCCGAAAGAGGATTTGGGCAAAGAGAAGACGATACCGCTCGGGGAGGCCACATCCCGTGCCATCCGCGCGGCTACACGTGCCCCGGGCGACGAGATTCACATTGCGGCATGGGGCAACGTGGCGCAGAACATGACCACCCCCGATGATTTCAATCTGGGCGTAGCGATATCGGGCACCTATCTCGACATGCTCTCCGATCCCGACCACGATGACTTCATGCTGCCGCCGGGCGAAATGTTCTTCGGTCTTCGCACGATTGATCCCACATTACCCGCCCTTGCAGACAGCGCATTCGAGGTGCAGGTGTCGCAGATCAACGCGCGATTGATGGTTACGGCGCGCGGAATTCCCGTCGGCGCTTCGGCCGGAGATTATTACTATACGCTGTCGCGCTTGGGCGACGGCTACACTTTCGACGGGACGCCTGTCAATGACGACAGACGACATGTGCGCGAAACCGGGATTTTCGAGCCCGACGGCGATTTTGCCCCGCCCGAACCCTGGTATCTGATTCCTTCGGTCGATCCGGCGAACGTAGACGCCGACAGCGCGCTGGAGCTACACCTTATGCACGTCCTGCCGACACGTGCCGGCGAGGAGATAGACCTGACGGGCCCGGTAAGACAAGATAACGAAGGCAACTGGATCGCCCTTCGCCCCGGTATGACCACCAATGTACTGATCGACTTCACCGGCCACACCTCCGCCGGACTTGTCGTGCGTGTGGAAATCACCCCCTGGAACGAGGTGTATCAATGGATTAAACACTGAAGCTATGATAAACCGATTGATAAAGACGATATTTGTGCTCGTGGCCGCCGTTGCGACGAGCAGTTGCATGAGTGATTTCGATCTGCCCACCCCCACCCCAGGCGGCAACGAAGCCCTCGTAAAATTTAATCTTCGCACTCCCGCTCCGGCGAGTCCGGGTACCCGTGCGGTCGACGAATCGTTTGAGAATTCCATCAATAATATCGTGTTGCTGGTGGCCGGGAGCGACGGCGGCGGCGGGTTCAACGTCAAACGGATGATTCGTGTCGACGGCTTCACGCAAACGACTAATACTACTGCGACATTCACAGTCTCACTGATGTCCGACCCCACGCCGACCAAGTTGATGATCATTACCAATTTGGCCCAGGGGATGTACAATACGCTCGATGCGTTCCAGTATCCGGTTTCGGAGAACGACGTGCGTGCCCAGCTCAGCGACACCTTCTTATACTCTATATACGGCAGCCCGAAAGTTATGACCATGACCGGCGCCGTAACACTTTCCGGCGGCATAAGCCCCGAGCAGACCATCAACGTTGACATTCCGCTCATGCGAATGACAGCGCGTGTGGATGTGAGGCGTAATCTTACCGTCAATTCGCGCAGTTTCGAGCCCACGGCCGTTTATGTCAGACGTGCGCAGACCCATTCGCAGGTCTTTCCCGACCTTTCGGCGCTCGACCCGGCCGATCCCGCGCGGGTAGTCCGGGCGTCGCTTCCCGATCCCGACAACAGCTCTTCCAATTATAATTATCCTATCGACGCCGTAGATTCTTCCACGGGGTTGTTCCACACTGTGTACGTTCCCGAGAGTGTCAATCAAGACTCTCCTTTCGGTCAGTTGAACTACGCCATGTGCCTTGTCGTGGCTGGCCGTTACAACGGTTCGGGGAGTGAGAGTTACTACCGTGTGGACTTCAACTCGGGCATCGAGGGGCATCCGTTCGGGCAGGTTCTGCGCAATTATCGCTACGTATTCGACATCACCAGCGTGACCTCCGCGGGCTACGGCTCGATCGAAGAGGCACTGGCAAATCCCTCAACTGCCATGAGGGTCAACGTGTCGCAATGGAACGAACTCTACGACGGCTTCAGTTTCGTCGATCCGTCCGTCCGCAAGATCAATGTGCTGTCGCTCGGCAGCGGCGCAGGCACAATGGGCACATGGTACGAGGGAGGAGAGGTGTCGGACGGGGCTGCACAGTTCCGCCAAATGCTCACCAACTCCTCGTGGTTCGGCCCCGGCGGCACGGTCGATTTCGCGGGATTCACCTTCGACCAGTTCACCGACGGCAACGTAACGGCCTCGACGCCGGCCAATATCGACCGGCTCACACGCGCCCTAACCTCGACCGACATACTGATCGTTCCATATGCATGTAACCCCGACCAGCAGACGACAGATCTGATCCTTCGCTGGCTGTCCGATCCCCACCACGTGATGTTCCTCTCGTGTGACGCGGGTATGGATAACACCCCCGGCGAGGCGACCAATGTTATCTTGCGAGGCAATCTCGATAACAGCATGGCGTGGCACTCTGTTGGCAATCTGGGCAACCAGACGCTTATCGGAGGTGTTTTGGGTAATATTATAAACATCTTCATGGGACCATTCGGCCTCGGCGCCACGGCCAACACCAACGTCGACGGTGCAATGGCGGCAGATTCGAGCGACGCCAACACTCCGTTCACCAACGGCCCGTTCGGTGTGGCCGACACTTCACAAATGGGTCACGGCAACGACAATTACCGCATGTGGGATCAGACGGGCGAATGGGCCACACCGTCCGATGGAAGCAGTTTCGTGCCACTTATGGTGTTCCAAGTGACTATAACCGCAACCGTTTTCGGTATCGCGATAGGTACGCATGTCGAAAAAACCAACTTGTCACTGATGGGGGTAGATCCACAGCGCCGCGTTGTCTATTTGGGCAAGACCGAATTCGTGGATGATTACCTGCGTAGCGTCCCGTCGAACCCCGTCGGCGATCCGCTCACACCGCGATACAACAGCATCACCACGCTCATGTGCAACACTTGGGCCTGGGCGGTGCGGACGGTGCTCGGAGATTAACATCCGGAGGTTCAGGCGATAGTCAAATTAACAATCGGAGGGCTCGAAAAGGCCCTCCGATTTTTTATATGCTTATATGCAACCGGGGCAGGTAACGATCGGCACCGCCGCGTCTGCTTGGGTGAAGGCGTCTGCTTTCGAGAAGCATACACTTTGAGACAGCGCATGTTTTCAGGAATGAGAGGCGGGGGGTGGCAAAAGCAATCCCCCGATCCAGTACGGATCGGGGGATTGTAAGCAAACCTGACTTAATGATCTATCACTGCGTCGTGCGGCGTTGGATGGCCCAGGCGACGGTGTTGGCGACGAACATGGCATTGTAGGTGAATCTGGTGTTGCTGCTGTTGCCGCCGTAGCTGTTTTTGCGGTCGGGAGCCTTTGTCGAGGTGTTGACCACCGTAGGTGACGACGTGGTGTTGCCCTGGTCGGATGAGGCGAGGAAACCACCGTCGCCCACCACGACCAGGGGTACGTTCCTGAACCGGAACATAGGATAGGTGGTGTTGGGACTGGGGGTTGTCGTGGTATTGCTTTGGTCGTTGGCGTTGGCATAGGTGATCACCCCGGCATCGGCTCCGTCGGTGAACGAGAAGATCGTCGTACCCGCTCCGTCGACTCCCCAGCACACCCCTTGCAGTGTATTGGGAGTGTTCTGGGTGACCCCGCTGCCGGTAATCCGGCTGTCGCGGAACGGCCCTTCGAGGATCGGGTCGGAGATGTTTGAGAAACGGTAAACTGCCGCATTACCGTTTTGGCCGTTGGAGGCGGACATGTTTCCCGTGATCCTTCCGCCGTTGCGAATCGCGATGAACAGGGCCAGCACCGAATTGATGTCGTCGGTGAACAACAGCACCGGTTTGTCCTTGGCCAGGAAGTTGTCGTAGATCGCCTGAGCCTCGGCGGTAGTCGTGCCGCCGTTGAAGGGGATCTTGCTGTCGCCCGAGATTATCAACATGTCGGCGTTGACGTTTACCGCGGCGCTGACCATGGCGGTCGTTACGGTGGTGCCGCTGTAACTGCGGCCGTCGGTGGCTGCGCTGCTGCTGCCGCCGACCCACAGGCCGTAGGTTCCGATGCCGCGCACAGGTACCGTGCTGGAGAACGTGCCCGCCGTTCCGGTGCCCGTGACAATTGTGCCATAGTTGTTGGTGCCATTTGTCATGGTCTGGACGTCATGGTCGGTCATGGGAGGCTGGTTGGGGCCCGAACCGCTCCACCACGAGTAGTTCCTCGCATCGGGGCTGTTGCTGTTCATCAGGCAGATACTGAAGATGTTGAAGTTGGCCGACGGGAAGAATAGCCGCCGCGTCACGGGCTGGAACTGCGCCGGATCCTTGTCGCTCTCGTAGGTGACGTCGGCGTATCCACTCCCGCCACGGTTTGAGTTGTTGGTGGTGAGCGATTCGCGCCATCCGCCGTTCGGGGTCGTAACGGGACCTCCCGTGGCTCCGGCGTAGACATTATCCAAACCAGACGGAGCGGCGATCAGTTGCGTACCAGCAACACGGGGAGTCTCGACCACGCTACGGATGCGCCACGTGGTATTGGAGCGCACATTGTATCCGTAGCGTTGGCCGTCCATCGTGAACATCGGGAGAGGATCGGGCTCGACCCGCAGGTTGTACCACAGTTGACGAAGAATGAGTCTGCGCGTGAGCTGCGTGAATCCGTTGCCTACCGTGAATTCGAAACGCGACGACTTGGCGATGAACGGATTTGCAGCGAGTTCGGCCGCCGTCAGCGCGGGAGGAGAGACCGTAAAGGTGCGTGCACCAGTGCGTTCGGGCCACGGCATGTTGAGATATGGAGCGCCGTCCTGAACCGCCGGATTACCTCCGGGATTTGGAAACTCGTATTGACCTATCTGGGTGACGGTCGGAACATTGACCGGATTACCTGCGGGCATCCAGTTCACCACGAACTGTTGCGAGGAGGGGGCGACTCCGGCCGGAGCGGAGAAGACAAGCTCCTGGATCTCCTGATTGTTCGTGTCGGTCACGGTGAGCGCGATGGCTGGCTGGTTGGACTGTACGATACGGATAGGAAGTCGCAGGCGGCCTGCATTAAGGTTGATAATGGCCGTGCGCGGTGCGGTGCCCGTGTTGGCATCGACCGAGATCGTTACGCGGACGACGTCGCTTACACCCGTGCCACCCGAAGTGGGCGAAATGCGCACCCAACTCGCAGTGCCGGTACCGTCGCCGTTGGTAATGGCGCCGAGAGTCCAGCCGGTCTGAACATCGGTCGAAACCAGCACCACATTTTCATCGGAAGCCGGGGCGGTGGTATACTCGTTGCTCCAGAGATTGACGGTCTCCTTGTCGCTGGCAAGCCAGTTGGTGTTGTTGAACGCGATGTTGTCCATGCCCGGCCGCGACCACTGGAGTACTTGCACCGCCATGTTGACCGGCGGAGCGTTGAACGCCTGTTCGGCAGTGGGATAACCGCGCCCTTGGACATCGTTGATGTTGACTATGTAGCGATAGTTGCGCAAGATATTGAGGCGGGTCTGGGTGCCTGCTGCGTATAATTCGACGCGATAAAAAGTCTCCGAGGTGTCGGTGCCGTACACGCCGCCCACCACGATACAGGTCGCCTCGGCGGCAGTCGTCGCTGCAGCCGTCTCGAACAGATAGATAGCGCCGTTCATGGAGACGTCCGTAACGCCCGGAGCCGTAAAGTCCGTGTAGGTGATCGGACCGAGGGTGCGTGACGAATAGGGCTGGAAAGAGGTCGGAATGGTCGGACTGGTCGCCCGAACGTAGGGACCCGACGTCTCCTGGGTGGTCGTGACATTGGCCGCATCGGGCACCATGCGACCTCCGCGATTGGTGTTGTAGACTCTGACCGAACGCAGCTTGAACCGATCCGTGATACCCGCGGTGGCCGTATTGAGACGAACATCCATACGGGCAACCATTCTCATCAACGGTATCGTCGCGGAGAGTTGACGGGTGGTGGATGTGATGGTTTCCGCAGCGCTCTCTCCCCACATCGGGATCGACGTGTAGTTATTCGATGAATTGGCAGCCCAACGATCCTGATTTGTTGCGAAGTCGTACTCCAGAAACGACAGCACTCTGGCTTTGGCCATTCCGGGAGATACGGCGCCGGTCTGGGCACCTACCAGCGACGCGGCATTGGTCACTACCACGAAACGCTGCTGATAGGATTGTGCGCGCAGGTTGGCAATGAAAGTCTGCGTGGTCGAGCCCGTCACGTTGTTCGGAGCGAGCGTCGCGGTGGTCTGATAGTCGTACGTTTCGTTGGCTCCGTCGATGCGGAAGGCGAGCACGCTGACCGACTGGATGGTGTTCTCCTCGGTGGCACTGATGGAGCGGGTGGCACTGCCGCCCGGCGAATTTTCGGGAATGACCACGTTTAGCCGGAGCTCCATCGTCCCGTCGTTTGCCGGTGGGATGGGACCATCCACGAGCGGATCGTTGACACACGCCACAAAGGTGCCGGTCGCCAGGGCCAGGCACAGTATCCAAAGATGTCGTATTCTTTTCATATCTATACTCTGTTATATTGTCTATTGAGTGGTGCGGCGCTGGATGGCCCAGCCGATCACGTTGGCGACGAATAAGGAGTTGGAGACGTCGCGTTTGGTGCTGCCGCCGCCGTAGCCAGTCTTGATAGTGGGCAGGCCTTCACTGGAAATATAGGACGGCGAACTGGTGGTCTGCGACGGGTCGAACGTGCCCAGGTAACCCCCGTCGGCGGCGAATATGAGCGGCACGTTGCGGAAGCGGAACGCGGTGTTGCCGTTGTCCATCGTTGCGCCCGAAGGCAGACCCGAGGGTAAGGGGTCGGTATTGCCGGACTGGTTTCGCGCGTTGGAATACTGAACGATATTGCCGTTGTCGATTGCGCCCGAAGAATTGGAGAACCAATAGGCGATTGAGCCGTTGCCGTCGCAGCCCCAATAGGCGCCGCTCAGGTTGCGGAACTTGCCGCTGTTTATGAGCGGGTCGCCGGCATTGTCGATAAACTGATAGACCGGCGCACTGCCGTTCAAACCGGTGGTCGACCAACTCATATTGTCGTTCTGGGATGAGAGTTTGCCTGCGTTGCGGATCGACAGGAACAGGTTCCGCATGTTGTTGGGATCCTCGCTTAACAGCAATACCGGCTTGTCCTTGGCCAGGAACTGGTTATAGATCGCGTCGGACGTTGTCTGATCGAAGGTCGTGGAACCCGAAATGATTAGCATGTCGGCTCCCGCGCTGACGGCGTCGGTGATCTGCTGTGTCGTGATCGTCGTGGAGTTGTTGTTGTTGTATCCGCTTACGGTGACGGGAGGCACGAACACCGTGCTCAAAGGCCACCGGGACAGAGCGTTGATGTTGAGGCCGAAGTTGGCAGCATAGTTGACCATCGTTTGAGAATGCCACTGCGTCGAACTGTTGGCGATACCGGAGTAAATGTTGTAGGTGGAAGCGGTACTGCCGCTCATGCCGGTGATGCCGTAGACGACGAACGGTGCCGAGGGGATGTATATCCGTTGCGTGACGTCGGTGAAGCGGCCCGACGGGTCGGACGAATAGGTGACGTCGACAAAACCGGCGTTGCCGCGGCGCGTGTTGTTGGTGGTGAACAGTTCTTTGTAACCGCCGTTGGGAGTGGTGTTGGCCAGTCCCTGCGCATTCACATATACATTGTCGCCGGTACTGCCGGGAGAGGACAGCAGAGAAACACCGCCGTCCACCTGCCGTGTCTCGTTGACGGCGGTAATACGCCAGGTGCTGTTACTGCGTACATTGTATGTGTACTGGCGGCCCCCTAACGGCGCATACGGTACCTGGAGGGCGTTGGCCGGATTGGAGGTTGCCGTCGCCGTCGAGGATGCCTCGACCCTCAGGTTGTATTGGAATTGACGCAGGGTGATGCTGCGGGTGAGCGTCTGATAGTTGTTTTTGACGGACATATTGAAACGCGTGCTGCGCTCGTAGAACGGATCGTTAGTCAGGTCGTTCGTCGCGATTGCAGGCGGAGAAACGGTGAAGGTGCGTGTGCCGTTACGTTCGGGCCACGGCATGTTATTGTAGGGCGCACCGTCCTGAACCGCCGGATTGCCGCCGGGATTCGGGAACTCGTAGAGTCCGATCGGTGTCGCCGTGACGGCCACTCCGTCGGTGATCGGCTGCCAGTTCACCGTAAAGCTCTGCGTCGGGGGCGCGACACCACCCGGAGAGGTGAACAGAAGCTCCTGAATCTCCTGGCCCGCGGAGTTGTTGATGCGTAACAAAAGAGCCGGATCGGTGGTCTGAATAATGGTGACGGGCAAACGCAGCCTGCCTGCTGCAAGGGTCGCAATGGCCGTACGATTGGCGCCCGTGGTGTTGGCGTCGGCGTTGATCACCATCTGGGTATTCTGATTGGCCGGGCCCGAGGTTGGCGAGAGGCGAATCCAGGAGGGACTGCCCGTGCCGTCGGCGTTGGAGAGTTGGTTTACCGTCCAACCCGCAGGAACATCGGTGGTGACCATGACCGTATTTTCACCCGTCGCAAGCGCCGTCGTATAGGCATCGCGGCTGAGGAAGACATTGTCCTTGTCGGTTGCCAGGCGGTACTGGCTGTCGAACACCACGTTGTCCATTGGTTGGTCGTACCAGGCGAGAATGTTGGCCGTCATATTGACCGCTTGGGAGGTGAAAGCCTCTTCTGCCGTCGTGTGACCGCGTCCGCGCACCGCCGTGATATTGATCACGTACTGGTGGTTGCGCAACAGGTCGAGGCGTGTTGTCGTGCTGCCTTGTTGCCAAAGCTCGACGCGGTAGTAGCTCGGTGAGGTGTCGGTGCCGTAAAGGCCACCCACTACAATCGCCGTAGCCTGTTGGGGATCTGTCGAGTTGGCCACTTCGAAGGTGTAGATCGCCCCGATCATCGAGACATCGGTGACCCCCGGAGCCGTAAAGTCGGTGTAGTTGATGGGACCACGGCGGCGCGCGCTGTATGGTTGGAGTTCGGTCGGAACGGTCGTCGCGTTGACGCGAAGATAGGTTTCTCCGTTGCGCTGCTCGGTCACCACCTTGGGTGCGTCGGGAACGATCTGGCCGCCGGTATTGGTGTTATAGAGTGCGACACTCTTCATCTTGAACTGATCGGTGAGGCCTGCCACGCTTGTATCGAGTTTCACGTCTATACGAGCTACCATGCGTATAAGATTGATCGTCGAGGCGAGATTCGTCGTAGTCGCGGTGACGGTTTCGGGCGCGCTTTCGCCCCACATCGGCATTCGCGTGTAATCCGACGTCGAGGCGGCGTTCCAGCGATCCTGACCGGCCGCCAGATTATATTTCAAATCGGCAAGCACCGTCGCTTTGGAAGCGCCGCGCCAGTTCTTCGACATGGTGGTGTTGACCTGATCGTGGGCGTTTGTTATCACAACGAAACGCTGCTGATAGGTCTGCGCGCGCAGATTGGCGGTGAAGGTCTGCCTGACCGCACCCGGCGTATTGCCCGGAGCCAGAGTTGCCGAAGCCCAGTAGTCGAACGTTTCATTCCCGCCCTCGAGCCGGAAAGCGATCACATCTATATTCTGAATGGTGTTCTCCTCGGTGGCGGTGATGGCGCGGGTTGCACTTTCCGACGGATTGCCGCCCGGGACAACCACGTCCAGCCAAAGCTGCATCTCACCGTCGTCTCCAGAGTAGGGATCGACCTCGATCGGATCGTTCACGCATGCGGAAAGCCCTGCCAGCGCAAAGGCCAGCCACGTTAAACCCCAATATGATAACTTTTTCATAATTGTCTCCTTTTTATTCATAAGGATTTATATTATAGCCTTCGATCACCACGTTCCAGCCGTTTATGTTGACCACAATGGTGGTGTTCGTGCCATCGGTGGGCGGAGTGGGAGGTGCGGGCACCTCTATGTTGATCTGGTGCGTAGTCCCAACATCGACACCCGTCTGGCCTATAAGATCCATGAGATTGATGGAAGGTTGTCCATTCTGCGGAAAGACGGTCCTTCCGGTCGTTGTGTTGACGATGCTGATCTGGGGTGAACGCCCCTTGTCAAGTCGGAGTGTGTTCACCGAAAGGACGAGATCACCCGTACCTCCTCCTGATCCTGCGGTTGCCGAATTGAGATAGTTGAATCCCGGTGTCTCCACGAAGTTGTTGTTGAAGTCGTAGGCACCGTTGGTATCGGAAATCTGAAGCCGGTAGGTGCTGCCGTCCTGCGGAAGCCCCTTTATTGTCACGCGTATGCGATATGTGTCGAGAGTGAGCGGTATCTCGATGTTGACGTCCTGGGTGGGAGCGATCACCTGATCGGTCGAGCCATAGAACAGCATCGGTATATCGCCGGTTATATTCCTGTCCGCCGGAATATTGAGCGTCACCCGGGCTTCATCCATTGCCGCCCGCGTTGCCGGAGCCTGCTCGGGAGTCGGTGTATAAGCCGGAGTGATTGTATAGGGAGAGTCGGGATTAATCCATCCGACAAGCCGGTAGGTGTCCTCGCCGAGAATAATCCCCGTGTCGTAGGGGGTATTCAGCACGGGATTTTGCTTTGTCCACGTTCGGAACAGGTTTCCTGCCTTGTCGAATATATAGACGACAGCCATCTTCAGGTCGGCCTGCGTTGGCGTTATGCTCACATTGCGCGGCACGAATGTCAGCTTCAGCGTATGGACTTCCCGTTGTGGAAGACAGTTGGAGAGATCCTCCTTGACACACGATGACAAAAGCGCCATCCCGAAGAGTGCCATCAAAAATATTTTAAACGCCTGTCTCATAACTCTGTTCTGGTTTATTATTATTTGTCCGGGGAATCCTCCGGCGATCCTGCGGGCGGAGAGGCGCTCTCATGTTTAATTTAAGAGAGCTGCCTCCCACCCCCCGGATAATAGCGGTAATCAGTCGAAAAAAGAGCGTTGTTTAGGGAATCAATTCTTTGTTTTCCATCGGCACGGCATTCCAGTAGAGGATATTCACGACAGCCGTAACAGTAGTACTCGTTGCGGGAGGAGCATCCGGGCTGGTAATGGCAGGAGTGGCATTACCCGGAGCAACGACGCGGGTGATGTTGCACTGGTAATAGTCGTTGCGGTATACTTCGCCGTTGTGACCGTTGTTCAGGAAGAAATTCCAGTAGCAATAACCGTCGGTGAAAGTATTGACGGTGGCATTACCGTTATCCGCCGAATAGTTGTTGGCGTCGGTCTGACTCTGGAAATAGTCGACAGGCTGACCCACGGCTCTGACTACGGTATAGAAAGTGGTCGGAGTAGAGGAAGAGGGGGTCGTGGCGTTGTAATTCGGATTGTTCGAGTACGTCGGCGGCTGCCGGGGAGTTTGCGTGTTGTTGTATCCACCGGTAGCAACCCATCTCTGCGGAGTGAACTGTGCACGAATGGTGATACGGGTAAGCTCTTTCTGAGTCTTGTTCTGTGAAGTATTTTCCAGAGCGTAGAGCGCGTTGTAGGTAGCGGTAGTAGGAGCAGGAGAGGCTTCGTTAACGCCCACATAGTCGCCGGGAGCCACAGCCGCACTGAAATCGGCGGCATTGTACTGTGCAGACGTCCAGTTGGGGTCGGCGTAGTTGGGAGCAGCTCCCTGTTGCAGGAAATACTTGCTGTTCTGGTTGTTGACAGCCCATGTCATCGGTCCGATATAACCGGCGGCACCCGATTGGGTAATGTTTGCATCTTTCTTGACGGTGACCTTGGCTACGATGCGTTTGACATCGACGGTTACACGGTTTTGCGTTGCATCCTGCTGCATGGTGGCTGCCACCGGCTGGAGGCTGAACATCGGAAGGCCGTTGGCAATGGCAATGTCAGCACGGGCGATGGTCTGGATCTCCGTAGTGGCAGATGCCATCGGTTTGCCCTCGAGCGAGGTTGCGGCTGCCGACGGAATGTTGATACCTACGAGAAAATACTTGGGTCCCGTGGTAGTGGAGATCGGCGTGGAGGTTTGCCATACGTCGGCAGTGGTCGTAGAGGTCTGCTGCGTAAAGGCTGCTGTAGCCAAATGCTCGCGGCGCAGGAAGTCCCCGTTGCCGGAATAGATAAAGATGTCGGCCGTCTTCAAATCGGTCTCCTCCACCTTGGCATTGGGGTCTTGTGTCGCACGGGTTTCCGCTTCGGGAATACCGGGGAGCCTGTTCGGAGTGAACTGCAGTTGGATTTCCACTGCCGTGGGATCTCCATCGAGCGTACCACTGCCGGGAGCCTTGTCGTTCGTACACCCTGCGATGCCGACGGTAAATGCGGATGCAACGAGCATCCAATTGATAATCTTTTTCATAATCGTAAATTTTATTATTAAATGAAACAAATCTGTTCCAGCGTGTTATGGCTTTCCCAAAACCTGTGCCAATGCCAGCTCCGAGCTAAGGGGGGTGCAATGTCACAAAATTTTTGCCCGTTTTTTGCCTTTACCCTTTAGGGGTTTTTCGCGGGGTTGCGACTATATCAGATAATGGGTCCGATATAAACAGGCATCAGGCCAGGACCGATTTAATTGGAAAACTAACCGTGATGTAACCATGAGAATCCACCTTACATTGTTGTTGGCCGCTGCGGCGGCACTTGCGGCGATAATTTCGCCCGCCACGCCAGTTTTGGCCCAGAGGGTCCACCGGAATGTCGATTTCGACTGGCGTTTCAACCTCGGCGAGGTTACCGATGGAGCCTCCGTTGAGTTCGACGACAGCGGCTGGCGCGCCGTCGACCTGCCCCACGATTTCAGCATCGAGCAGCCCGTGGCACACAGCGCCGGCGGACAGATGGGCTACCATCCCGGCGGCATCGGTTGGTACCGCAAGACGATCGACATTCCCGTCTCGTGGAAGGGCAAAAGAGTGACGATACTTTTCGACGGCGCATACCACAAAAGCGATCTGTATGTAAACGGCACCCATGTCGGCCACCATGCCTACGGCTACACCGGTTTCGAGTACGATCTCACGGAGTCACTTCAATATGGCGTCGAGAACACTTTCGCCGTGAGGGTAGACCACTCCGAATCGCCCACCTCCCGCTGGTACTCGGGCTCGGGCATTAACCGCTCGGTGTGGCTCACTGCCACGACACACGTGAGGGTTGCCACGTGGGGCACCTACATCACCACACCCGCCGTGAGCGCCGACCGCGCCGAGGTGAGGATCACCACTACGATCGAGAACAGCAGTCCGGACGCGAAGAGCGTCACGCTTGAAAACTCGATCGTCGACGCGACGGGCAAGATCGTGGCGCGCGTCTCCTCCACCGTCACCGTGGGGGTGGCAACCTCCGTCGACGAGGCGCAAACTCTCACCCTGCCGTCGCCAGCTCTTTGGAGTCCCGACGCGCCCAATCTTTACACGATGCGCACGACTGTCAAAGAAGGCCGCCGAACGATCGACACCTACGAAACGACTTTCGGAGTACGTACCATAGTCTTCGATCCGCAAACGGGGATGTCGATCAACGGCCAACCCATAAAGATGCGTGGGGTGAATCTCCACGAAGATGCCGGAGCGCTCGGCACCGCCGTCCCCCTGCGCGCCGTGGAGCGTAAACTCGAGATACTCAAAGAGTACGGTGTCAATGCTATTCGCCTGAGCCACAATCCGTTCGCTCCCGAGATGCTGGAGGTGTGCGACAGGCTCGGTTTTGTGGTCGTCGACGAGGCTTTCGATAAGTGGAAGAGCGGCTACTATGCCGCCATGTTCGATAACAACTGGCAGCGCGACCTCGGCGCTATGGTGCGGCGTGACAGGAATCACCCCTCGGTGGTGATATGGAGCGTGGGTAACGAGACCGCCGAACAGAACGACATGACCGGCGCCGGCACCGAGCGCGCGAAAATGTTGGTCGATTTCACCAAAAAACTCGAACCCACCCGTCCCACTATGTTCGCCATTGCCTCGGGCGACATGGCCCAAACTCCATATTTCCGCAACGGATACGCCGCGGTGCCCGACCTCGTGGGATTCAACTACATGGAACCACTGTTCGAAAGCGTCAAAGAGGCTCATCCCGAATGGATATTCTTCGGCTCGGAGGTGTTGCCCTACTATCGTGGCCGTGTCGACCAGGTGCGCGACTTCGAGTGGAGGCGCAACCCGTGGTACGACGCCAAGGAGAACGACAACGTGCCGGGCTACTTCATCTGGCCCGGGGTGGACTACCTCGGCGAGAGCGGCTGGCCCCAGCGTGGATGGCCGGGCGGGTTGTTCGAAACCACGATGAGGGAGAAACCCCGCGCGGCGTTCCTGCGCTCCGAGTGGAACCCGGAGCCGATGGTGCGCAT
>DBDQ01000088.1:24083-24234 GCA_002293665.1 Alistipes sp. UBA928
GCCCCGCATGATCGACCACTGGACATTCCCGCAATATGCCGGGCAACTCGTGCAGATTCAAACCATAACGAATTGCGATGAGGTCGAGCTGTTCGTCGCTTCGACGGTCACAACCGCCGGCCCGGCCGGCCCGCAAGACCCCGACGGCACC
>DBDQ01000089.1 GCA_002293665.1 Alistipes sp. UBA928
ATTCCCAGCCCTTCTTGGTCTCCGAGTTTTGCCGGAAAGGAATTCCCGGAGAGGCATTCCATGCCGTCTGATTTGTTTGGGTGCCTATGTCGGCTTTCACCTTCGCGACTCCGCCGTACTCCGCCGGAGCGGCGACGATGTCGTTCGCGTCGAACCTGGTGGAGGAGTTGTCGCGTTGATCACTATTGATCGCTACGAGCGAGCCCCATTTGAAGAAAGCGGCGTGGACAGTTTCGTTCTCGAGCGGCAGCCCCGTGGCGAGCGCCTTGCCGTCCGAGCCTACCAATGGCGTTCCGGCGAACTCTTTCGAACCGCGCAGGGTGAGCTCGCCCTTACGGGGGCCGTCGGCTATGTAGCCTATCACTCCGGGGGCGGCGTAGGCAACGGCTTGGGGTTGCCACACGGTGACCTTCTGCATGCCGTCGTCACTCGTGGTGAGGTATATCACGCCCGAGCGCGCGGCGCCCGAGGTATTGGCCCAGGTCGACACATTTATGGTGGCCGAGGTGATGCCGTTGCTGTCGATGCTGGTGGAGCCCGGGGCCACGGCCACACTGGTGATCCAGGCGGGCGAGTCGGCCCTCTTTTCGACACCGATTATGTGGTTCGGGTCGTTGGTCGAGGCGACGAAAGTGTCGGTTGAGGCGAATCCCGATAACGGCACCGGATCGGGCGTGGCCTTCAGCCAGTTGGTTTTTGGGGTGATGGGCGTCGGTGCACCGGGGGGAACGGTGCCGATGTTGTTCCAATTGAGCACCACGGGGTTGACCCTCAGTTTGGTTTCTGCCACCGTCATGTCGAGGTGCAGCCACAGGTTACGCGGCAGGTTGTATCCCGCGATCGAGGTCTCGGCGTCGGCCATGGCGATCCATCCCTTGAGCGGGTTGCTGCCTCCGAGGTCGATCGAGAGTTCCATTGCGTCGGCGGCGGTGTTGGCGCTTCTCAGCTTCAGTTCGGGCAGTATGATGCGGTCGAAACGCACTATCCACACCGGTTCGATGCCGCTGTTGTCGTACCAGTAGTAACCGTCGGCGCCTGCAACGGGAGCGGTACCCGCCTTGGCCGTGTAGACGCGCGGGGTTGCCTCGCGCGTGCCTTCGCCGTTGAAACCGCCCCTGTGGTGGAGGTACGAGCCGGTGGGGACGTTCGAGATAGCAATGTCCCTGTGGGCTGCGGCGCCCGTGCCCGTCTCCTGCCAGTCGGCGAACTGCCCGACGGAGAGGGTCAGGGTGAGGCTCAGACGCACACCTGTGCGGGTGATTGCGGGGGCCCAGGGGGTGTCTTTGTACACCGTGCCGTGGGAGTCTACCAGATGGTAGTGTGTGATGATGTGCACGTCCGGCTCGATCGAGAACATGGGAATGTCTTTCCACTGCCCCGCTTTTGCGCCCGACGTCCATTTGCCGAATGTCGCCGAATGGAGCATGGCGTTTTCGAGCTTGCTCAGCAGGTCGTAGTTGCTGCGGTCGGAGAGGAACTGGGTGAGGTAGGGATCGCCGGTCGTCGACGTGTCGGACTTCTCGTTGGTGATAAACACCACGTCGTAGGTACCGGTCAGCACCCTGAGTTCGATCGGCTCGGTGCTTGGCACGGGGCAGTCGTACTCGGTGACGAATCTGCCGTTGCTCGATTTGTAGAGTATCACTCTCAGGTGTGAGATAGCCGAGTCGTTTGCGTTACCGTTGGCCTGCGAGTCGGCTGGTGTTCCGGGCTGCAGTTCGGGATCGTTGGGGTCGTGGTTGTTGTAACCGTCGCGGGTTTGCGGGCCACGTGCCGACGAGGCGGCGGAAACGGGATTGAACAGGATCACCGCCGGCTGACCGTCGCCATCGTCCTGACTGCTTGGGGTGTCAGACATGCACGAGTGGAGCGTGAGTGCCGCCGACATCAAAAGTATCAATGAAATTCGATTCATACTTGTGTTCTTTTTTTTTCTCTTTTTTCGTGTTCCCGGCCGGGGTTTCACTCCCGGCGGGGATACCGCACTCCGCGGTTGTTAATTTTTGTCTCTCACGCAGCGAACCGAAGTGGCTGCAACAGCCCGGTTGTTCGAATCAGCGAGGAGTTGTACGGAACCGGTTATGCTTAAAACATAAACCTGCGGAAGATTACCACCCGAAGTGGATCTGCGCTCGGATGTCCAGTAGCCGCCACTCGAGGTTCTCGGTGCCGGACCGTACCAACCATTCAGGCCATTACCGATGTATCCGGCGCTTACCAGGAATACTCTTCCACCGCCCTCACTCTCATTAGCGCCATACATATATCCCTGACGGCCGTCGATTATCGTATAGGTTCTTTCAGTCGCGGCCACCAAAGCTTCGGCTTCGGCCCGTGTCGGGAGCCGCCAACCTTCTGCCGCCAAAGCGCCCTGTCGGCAGGGGTCGGCTGCAGTCGACCAGTTTCCGGCCGGATAAGTGCTGCCCCCTAAACTTGGCGCTGTTGTACCATTCGGATTGGCTGCATACATGGTATCATATTGTGTCTCGGTGAAGTAAGGCGACAGTCTGCCGAACACGAAATGTGCGCCGTAGTCGGAAGCGTTATCGGCGAACACCCCCGGAGCGGCGAGGTTCCTGCCTGCCCACACCACGTTGCCGACGGTCATATTGCTTCCCAGTGGAGCGGGCACACAGCGCACGGCAAAACCGCTCGCGTAGTTACCCTCGGCGGCCGGGACGCTGGTCGATGTCGCGCTCGTGGCGTCGAATCTCAACTGGTGCCCTTCGTTGCCAAAAGTCTGGGTATTCATGTAGTGGCCCACCGTGGCCTGTTCGGTCACCGTGCCGTCGGTGGTGCGCCATCCGGCGGCTGTGAGTATGGCGCCGTTTGCGAGTCCCTGCGGGAAGGTACCCGTGCCGGGATTTTCCACGTTTCCGCCACCCGCCGACCAGTTGTAATATCCCCCTCCGTGGGTATATTGGACGAGGGGACTGTTCGGATTATCTCCGATGAATTCGAGATAATCCAGGGCAGAGGGTGTTCTCCAACGTTCACCGAAGTAGTGCTCACAGGCGTCGCCGCGACCGGCTCTGATGTTGATCGAGGAGGTCGAAGGGAAACTCGTCGGGGGATTCGCGGTGTTGGTTCGTCCGTTCATGTCGCCGTAGGGAATGTTGTCCCACTGCGCCTGTGCCGTGCCGGTGCCCACGTAGTTGCGGATCGCGGCGAGGGCGGCAGCGGGGGTGGTTTTGCCTTCGAAGCCTTTGGCGGCCACTATGTCGCGCGCCGAGAACGGGCCCTTGTTCTCGCTGCCCACAGCCACGAGCGAACCCCACTTGAAGTAGGCCGTGTAGACGGTGTTGGTGCCGCCGCCGGGGGTGTCCTTGTCGCCGTCGAGCGTGAGCGTGTGGTGGTCGTCGCCGCCGGGGTTGTGGATGTAGCCTATCACCCCTTTGGGCGCCGGCACTCCGGGAATTATCGGCTCGGCGTCCTCGATTGGGCGGACAGAATGCGCTACGACCAAGCTACCCTGGATATTAGGGAACACAGCTAGATTTGAATCTGATGTGGCAACAAAGTACAACAACACCCCATAAACAGCCGACCAGTAATTGCCTATAGGCCCATTTGATGCCGCGGGGTTGGGGCTCCCTGCACGTGAATTGGACATAGGGTAGAAACTCGTGGCGCCGGTTTTCCATCCTGTAAGGTAGAAAGTTAATCCATTACTCCAACCGCCGCTCACATTCGCGAGCCCATTGTTGCCGTTGGCAATGAATCCGGTCCAGGCGTTGGAAGGAGGCATTTTGAAGCCCACAGGACTGGGGTCATACACTGTTTTTATGACGTTGTTGTCAGTCTCGGCGGAATATCCTGCATCCCACATATTTCTCGGCTCTCCTGAGAACCAATCGTCACCGTCAACGTTGTAGAACTTGTCCGGATTTTGGATTGAGGACCCAAGATCAGTTGTTGGGTATATTACCCTTTCGTAGGAGTACGGAGTGTTATTAATTTTTCTACCAAACCACAGTGTGCGGTCGACAGTTGAAAAGAAATCGTTGGCGGGAGGCATAGGGTCTTTCCGGCCCCATTGCCAGTGTGGGGAGTTGCCGGTGTTGAACTGGAAGCTGTTGTTCGTGCCGGCTTGCGTGATCGTGAGGGTCAGGGGGGTGGCGGGCGAGCCGGTTTGCTCGATCGTGAGGCGCACCTTGCGTGATGCGTAGGTGCGATTGGCCGCCGTGGCCCAGCCCAGGTTGTACTTCATGAAGTTGTAGCCCGTCCTGTCGCGGTTGCGCGTGAAGTCGTACAGGGTACCCGCCTTCACGTTGCTCACCAGCGGCGTCACCCAAATGTGCCAGCTCCACAGAATCTCGCCCGCCGAGTTGCGCACCGCCACGATCGCGTTGCCCTGAACTATCGAGGGGCGATGGACGTCGAAGGCGAGGTATTTTTTGCCGTCCACGAGGCGCACGTTGGTCACCAGGCCCGGCGCGTCCATCCACACGAGCGTCGCGTCGGCCGGGGTGGCGTTGTTGGCCGCGTCGTAGATGTAGGGTGAGGCGATGCCTGCGCCGTCGTGCTTCACGAAGTGGGGCAGCACGTCGGTGCCCGTCAGGCCCATCGCCGCGCCCGGATTGTAGGCCACCGTGTTGACCGCGTCATCCTTGATGGCGTTGCCGTACACCAACGGCAGCTTGTAGTAGCCCGCGCCGTTGACTATGTAGCTGTTGGCCGTGTTCTGCCTGCCGTTGTAGATGCGCGACAGGTCGACGGGCGCCTTCTCCGAGCCGACATAATAGGCGATCGCCTGAAGCGTGTTGTCCTCGGCCGAAGTGGAGGTCGCCGGTACCCCTCCCGCCGCCACCACGATGGTCTCGTCGCCTCCCTCGCTCTCGGCCGGGAAGTAGAGCCATTCGGGTTTGGTGGTCGTGGTCGAAAGCACAGTCGAGCCGTCGGCCGACAACATCTCGTATTTAGTCACCCTCCACGCGGCGTGGAAGTTGTCTTTGTTGATGCTCACTATGTTGACCGTCTCGCCGTTTCTCTTCCCCGCGTAGTCGAGGTCGAAGCTCGTGGTGTTGATCGAGAACAGGCCCGTCGGCTCGGTGTTCACCACGCAGCGGATCGAGAAACCGTTGATGTGGGCTCCGGCTGCGTTGCGACTGGCATTCCACGATGTGTCGGGGGTTCCGTTCGAGACCGTCAGGGCCCAACTGTTTACGACGGAGCCTGCCCAACTCGCACTCGACGACCAGTAGAAACCCACAGCGCCTATATCGGAGAGTGCCCCTCCGCCTCCGGTACTCCCACCATGGCGCGAACCCGCCGCGGGGAAGAACAGGCTGTTGATACCCTCCTTGTTGTAGAACAGGCGACCCTGATAAGCCACGGCCGAGTTGCCGCCCGCATAGGTGCTGCCAGTGTACTTGCGGTCGAACCATCCGTCGGCGTACATGCCCCACACGGAGTTGTCGGTGTTACCACCGCGGTTGATGAAGTTGCCGCCCCTGGCGTTCTGGAACAGCGACTGGAACATCTCAGATTCGTCGATCGACACATTCCTCACGACGTTCGGGTCTAACGACGAAGTGGTGCCGTCGGAGGGGCGGTGATAGCCCGGAGGGCAGTTCTCCTGCTGCGACGCGATATTGTTCCACGGGCTGGTTACGGTGAAGTTCTTGTCCCAGTCGCCCGAAGGGATGGCCCCCGTCGGGTTGTACGCTCTGACCGTCGAGGGGGAGAGCCACTGGAAGAAGGCTCCCGCCTGGCTCGGGTAGTCGGTGAAGGCGCCCGCGTAGTTGGGCCTGTCGCTCTGCGGATGGATCGTCACCACGGGTGTCGTGGAACCTGCCGCGCCGGCCGTGCCTTCGCTTGTGAACTCGCGCGCAGTGAGGTTGTAGGGCGAGAATCGACGTGCCAGCGGCCGGGCCTCACCTTCGGGGCCCTGTGCGATCGGGTCCCC
>DBDQ01000082.1 GCA_002293665.1 Alistipes sp. UBA928
ACTTAACTAATCTTGAACCTTAATATTTATCGGAATATTCTTCAGATTCTCGATCGGAGTACGCCCCACCTGCACAGTCGCCACCGTGGCTCCCTGGTGACACATTATATAAAAGCCGACCGCATGGGCGAAACAGTGATCCAAAGGCAGGATGATGAGCGTGCGATACCACTCGGGCACATCGACCCGGGTCAGGGCCTGTTCCACGTTGGCCGTGTAGTTACGATGTGTCAGCACCACCCCTTTCGGGTCGGCGGTCGTGCCGCTTGTGTATGTGATCGTAGCGTAGTCATCGTTCTGAATGGAGCGCGCCTGAGCCAACAGTGCCTCCTTGCGTTCGTAGTCTGTTAAGAATTCGCGTCCCCGCTGCTCAAGCTCACCGAGGGTCATATCACCCTCGCGCATCCCTTTTGCGCGCTCGAACAGAATCACGTGGCGCAGACCCGGCAACCTGTCGCGAATGGCGTCGACCTTGCGGTACTGCGACGGCGCAACGAATATCGTCACCACCTCGCCATGCTTCAACCGGAACATCAGGTCGCCCGTCTCCTCGAGTTTGATCGACAGCGGGACACTCACCCCGGCGGCGTAGAAAATCCCCAACTCACTGATTATCCAGTCGTTACACCCTTCGGCAAGGATCGACACGTTGTCGCCCTTGGCTATACCCAACGATGCGAGACCCGCCCCGATCTCGATGGCGCGTGCCTGCACCTGACGGTAGGTGGTGGGCTCGAACTTGTCGGCGCGCTTCTCGAGCAGAAAGGTATTGTCGCTGAACCGGGCGGCCGATCTTTCAAAAAGGTCGATGAGTGTGTTCTTCATAGTTCGTTGTATATCAGGTTAGTTATTCTGCGTCAATCCATCTTGAGGACGGCGAGGAAAGCCTCCTGCGGCACCTCGACGTTGCCCACCTGGCGCATTCGCTTTTTGCCCTTCTTCTGTTTCTCGAGCAGCTTGCGTTTACGGGAGATGTCGCCGCCGTAACACTTGGCCGTCACATCCTTACGCACGGCCTTAACCGTTTCGCGGGCAATGATCTTTGCGCCGATCGCGGCCTGGATCGCCACGTCGAACTGCTGGCGCGGGATCAGCTCCTTGAGCTTTTCACACATCTTGCGGCCGAAATCGTAGGCATGATCGACATAGATCAGCGACGACAGCGCATCCACCGGCTCACTGTTCAACAAAATGTCGAGCTTGGCGAGCTTCGACTCCTTATACCCTATCTGATGGTAGTCGAACGAGGCGTAGCCGCGCGAAATGCTCTTGAGCTTGTCATAGAAGTCGAAAACGATCTCGCTCAGCGGCATCTCGAAGTTGATCTCGACCCTCTCCTGCGTGAGGAAAGTCTGGTTCTTCATAATGCCGCGCTTGTCCATGCACAGCTTTATCACGTTGCCCAGATACTCGGTCTTGGTGATTATCTGCGCAAGAATATAAGGCTCCTCAATGAGCGACACATGATTGGGCTCGGGCAGGCCACTAGGGTTGTGGACATCCAACACCGCCCCCTTTGTGGTCGTTATGCGATACGAGACGTTGGGCACGGTGGTGATAACGTCCATGTCGAACTCCCTGTACAAGCGCTCCTGAATGATCTCGAGGTGCAGCAGCCCAAGGAAACCGCACCGGAAACCGAAACCGAGCGCGAGCGAGCTCTCCGGCTCGAAGGTGAGCGAAGCGTCGTTGAGCTTGAGTTTCTCAAGCGATGCACGCAGGTCTTCATACTCGTCGGTCTCGACGGGATAGACCCCGGCGAAGACCATCGGCTTGACGTCCTCGAAACCGGCTATTGCCTCAGTGGCGGGCCTCGCGACATGGGTGATGGTATCGCCCACCTTCACGTCTACCGAGTTCTTTATGCCCGAGATGATATAGCCCACATCGCCTGCGCGCATCTCGTCCCTCGGCGACAACTTAAGCTTTAAAACCCCGATTTCGTCGGCATCGTACTCGCTGCCGGTATTGATGAACTTCACGCGGTCGCCCTTGCGCAGCGTGCCGTTCACTATGCGAAAGTAGGCTATAATGCCGCGGAACGAGTTGAACACCGAGTCGAAGATCAGCGCCTGCAACGGTGCTCCCTCGTCGCCCTTGGGGGCGGGAATACGCTCGACTATCGCCTCCAACACCTCACCTATGCCTTGTCCCGTCTTGGCCGACGCCTCAAGAATATCTTCGCGCTTGCACCCCAACAGGTCGACTATCTGGTCTTTCACCTCGTCGACCATCGCGGCCTCCATGTCTATTTTGTTCAACACGGGGATCACCTCCAAGTCACTACCCATCGCCAGATAGAGGTTCGATATGGTCTGGGCCTGAATCCCCTGCGTAGCGTCGACCACCAACAGCGCCCCCTCGCACGAGGCAATGGCTCTCGACACTTCATACGAGAAGTCGACGTGGCCCGGAGTGTCGATCAGGTTCAGCACATACCGTTCCCCTCCCTGTAAATACTCCATCTGAATAGCGTGGCTCTTGATGGTGATACCCTTTTCGCGCTCGAGATCCATGTCGTCCAACACCTGGGCCTGACGCTCACGCTCGCTGATGGTTGCCGTCTCCTCCAACAGACGGTCGGCAAGTGTACTCTTACCGTGGTCGATGTGTGCTATGATGCAGAAATTGCGTATATTTTTCATCTTATCGTCTCAAATTCCCCGCAAAGTTAATACTTTTGAGGGTTTTTTAAAGCCGGAACGCCGGCTGCGATTAATTTAAGCTCCCGGGAATCATGAATATTATCGAAAAATACGCCTCGCTCGTCAAATTTTCGCACACCGTTTTCGCGCTGCCTTTCGCGCTGGTGGGCTATGTCTACGCCCTGCGCTCGACGGGGACGCCGTTCGAGTGGCTGCTGCTGGTCGAGGTGGTGCTCTGCATGGTGTTTGCACGCAACGCTGCAATGGGGTTCAACCGCTGGGCCGACCGCGACATCGACGCGGCCAATCCACGCACGGCAGGCCGCGAAATTCCCGCGGGGATTATCAAGCCCAAGGCGGCCCTTTGGTTCGTGATAGTAAACGCGGCGCTCTTTGTAGCTGTGGCGGCGTTCATCAACCCTCTGGCGGGGATGCTCTCGCCCGTCGCACTGCTGGTGCTGTTGGGTTACAGCTACACAAAGCGCTTCACGGCATGGTCGCACATAGTGCTCGGCATGGCATTGGCTATCGCTCCCGTCGGAGCGTATATTGCCGTCACGGGACGAGTCG
Organism: Alistipes sp. UBA928; assembly: GCA_002293665.1. Taxonomy (GTDB): domain Bacteria; phylum Bacteroidota; class Bacteroidia; order Bacteroidales; family Rikenellaceae; genus UBA940. The sequence goes on from DBDQ01000082.1 coordinate 3,216, forward strand.
CAATGGCCCCCATTGTGCTGTCGGCGCTCGTGCTGACATGGGTCGCGGGGTTCGATATTCTCTACGCGCGCGCCGACGCCGAATTCGACCGTGCCCACGGCCTCCACTCCATACCCGCCCGCTGGCCCGGTTGGCGGGGACACGCGCTGAGCATCGCACTGCACCTCGTGACGGTCTACGCGGTGGTGGTTTTCGGGCTTTTCGTCTCGCTCGGCACCCTCTATTGGGTGGGCACGGCGATCTTCATCGTGCTGTTGGCGTTGCAGCACACCTCGCGCCGGTTGGCCTTCGACTGGGTCAACGGCGCCGCATCGGTCGCCTTCGCAGGGCTCGCCATCGCCGATCTGTTGGTTTAGAAGAATTCCGTTCGATAGTCGTAGCCGTTGCGCATCTGCTCGAATCGCTCCGGAGCGGCTTTGAGCGCGGCACTCTCGGCGGCAATGTCGAAGTACGACGGCATCAGGCGGCACATCTCGTCCCATGTGATAGCGCGCGGTTGGCTGCGCGATACTCCGGCGGGATACCAACCCGCGAGCGGCAGGCCGAACTCGCGCGCAAGAGCCCCGACGATCATCGAAGTAGCCATTGCCTTACCCTGCAACGTGTAACCCGCTATGTGTGGCGTTGCTAACAATGCGCGCATCAAAGCCTCTCGGTCTATGTCGGGCTCATTGTTCCAAGTGTCTATTATAAAGTTGTGTGTCGCGACTGCGGGGTCGATCACCGCGCCGCGCGAGGAGTTGATAATCACGACTCCGGGACGGATGGTCGACATGAACTCGCGGTTCACAATGTGGCACGTGGCATCGGGGCCTGTGAGAGTCAGAGGCACGTGGAAAGTGATGATGTCGCACTCCGCCGCAAGCGTCCAAAGAGGATAAAATCCCTCTGCCGGCCCCAATCCTTCGGCCCTCGCGCGCGGAGGATCACTGCGCATCACGCGGAAACCCCACGCGGCGGCATAATCGGCGACAAGCGAGCCCACATTGCCAACCCCCACAACGCCCAGAGTCGTGTCGGCCGGGCGGCAGGCCAACCATGCCAGCGCCGCCGCAACCCACTGGAGCACCCCGCGGCTGTTACACCCCGCCGCCGTGGCAACAACGATCCCGCGAGAAGCACACCACGCGGTGTCTATATGATCGAAACCGATGGTGGCCGTGCCAACAAAACGCACTCGCGAACCCTCCAGGAGCGCCGCATCGCAACGAGTACGAGTACGCACCAACAGTGCGTCGGCATCACGCACATCACCCGGCCCGATCGCCCCGCCCGGCAACCGCACCACCTCGGCAAAAGGCTCCAACACCTCCTCCAGAAATGGAATATCCTTGTCGACAACGATTTTCATACCGCAAAGATAATCGTATTTCTGCGTAGCCAAATCCGCCGTAGGCGTTCCGACCAAAAAACTCCCCGAACGCATCGCTGCGTCGGGGAGGACCAACTTTAATGTATTGATTATGAAAAAAGAATCCGTTACCCGAGTTATCCCAACCAAAGCAAAGATTCGAATAACTAACGATTGTCGAAAAGGCAATATTGCGTAAAACTTATGAAATATCAAATAATTATAAACTATATTTATCGAAAATGCCATATCTTTGCGTCCGCAACTCCTTGCCATACGTCGATCACCGGTAAAACTTGCGATGACATGACAGCAAACAACAACCCTCCCCACGAAAACAGTTTCGACCCCGACGGGGTCGGAATTCGCAACGGCAACTACTTCGGAATGCCATTCGGCCCCGACGAGGCGGCTCTGGTGCTCGTGTCGGTGCCGTGGGACGTCACGTCGTCCTACGGCGGGGGGGCAAGCGCTGCGCCCGACGCCATCATCGAGGAGTCGACACAGCTCGATTTCCACGATCCGTGGGCGCCGGGCCTGTGGCGCCGCGGGATCGCCACGCTGCCCATCGACTACTCGATCCACGAACGGAGCGTACCCCTGAGAGAGGACGCCACAAGGATCATAGACGCACTCGAGAACGGCCACAACCCACAGGATAACTTCCTGCTCGCCCGTAAACTCGAAAAGATAAACACCGCGGGAGCCGAACTGAACGCCCGGATAGACGCCGTGGCGACCGAATGGCTCGAACGAGGAAAGATAGTGGGCCTCGTGGGGGGCGACCACAGCACCCCGGCAGGACTTATCACGGCGGTAGCGCGGCGCGAGGGGCCGATCGGCATTCTGCATCTCGACGCCCACTGCGATCTGAGACCCGCCTACGAGGGATTCGAACACTCCCACGCCTCGGTGATGCACAATGTGCTGAGGGATGTGCCGGAGATAGAACGGTTGGTGCAGGTGGGCGTGAGAGACTTCAGCGAGGCCGAAGCGATCTGTGCCGCGAACCACCCGAAGATCACACAGTTCACGGGAGCCGACCTCGCCGAAGGGCGCTTCAGGGGCGAGACGTGGGCCGCGCAGTGCGAGCGGATAGCGGCGGCGCTGCCCGAGAAAATATACATCAGCTTCGACATAGATTTCCTGGAACCCGCCTTGTGTCCCGGCACCGGTACTCCCGTTCCGGGGGGTGCGTCGTTCGACGAGGCGGCGTGGCTGCTGCGAACTGTGGTCGACAGCGGCCGCCGAATCGTGGGATTCGACCTGTGTGAAGTGGCCCCGGGGCCCGAAGGGAACACTTTCGACGCTCTTGTGGGGGCGCGAATGTTGTTCAAACTGTGCGGACAGGCGTTGAGAGGCAACCCCGCCGCACGCGACGAGAAACGACTAACCCAAGAAAAATGTTCGTAAAAGACAACACGATAGGCCGCCGGATAGTCGAACGCGGCCGCCATTTCATAAGTTCGCCCTGGGCGGGAGGCGCAATCCTGCTCGTATTCGTGGCGGTGGCACTGGTGCTGGCCAACAACGGCGCCACAAGCGAAATTTATCATGCGATTCTCAACACCCCGCTGTCGCTGTCCGTAGGCGAAGGGGGCCGGGTGGGCAGTTTCGAGCTCGATGTGGAAAGGCTCATCAACGACGGACTGATGGTGCTATTCTTCTTCGTGGTGGGGCTCGAGATCAAGCG
>DBDQ01000105.1:0-145 GCA_002293665.1 Alistipes sp. UBA928
GCCGGCGCAGCTCCTCTACCAGCGAGTCAAGCCCCTTGCGTGCAACTCTTTCGCTCAGTTCGGAGCGTAACGAAGGGTCGATGTCGGGCAACGGGTCGAGCCCACCGCACAGAGCGTCGACGTAGAGCCCCGAGCCGCCGACGGC
>DBDQ01000105.1:165-5921 GCA_002293665.1 Alistipes sp. UBA928
TCGAAGTCGGCGCAGGTGAAACGTTCGGAGGGTTCGCGGTCGGCTATGAAATAGTGCGGCACGGCGCGCAACTGCTCTTCGGTGGGTTGTGCCGTACCGATGCGCATTCCCCGGTACACCTGCCGCGAGTCGGTCGAAATAATGGGCGCACCGAGCCTCGCGGCCATCCGCACCGCCGCCTCGCTCTTACCCGAACCGGTCGGGCCGACTATCACGACGAGCCTGTTCATATCGTTTCGAGGAATTTCATCGTGTCGCGGCCATCGGGATAGTCCGCAAGGCCCGGACGCTGGGTTTGGCCTAATGGATAGTGGATGATTGATAATGGATAATTGCTTGCGACGCACTGGATCTGGAGATCGTGCGCGGCGATCCAATCGATCACCTCCGCCGGATCGTCGTAGAAGGCATAATTAAGGATGCTCGGCTGCGCGGGGAAGCCGGTGCTCTCGACCAGAAGAGTCGCTCCGCAGTCGGTGTGCGTCGCTACGTTCATCCGTAGCATCGCCCGCGCCTGACGCAGGTTGCCGCGGTATCTCTTCCCGAGGCTGCCAGTCCGCCGGCCCAGAACCTCCCCGAGCGCCGAAAAGTCGTACCCGCGCGGAACCCACACGAGGCTCACGTTGCGGCACCCGAGGCCCGAGTACATCAGAACGTCGTCGGAAAGCCCTTCGAGTTCATCTTCGCTCTCGCTTCCGTCGAGCACCGCGAGTGACGAGCGGTTGCCCCGCAGAAGCATCGGGATACCGGCATATTTTCCCGCTACCTGCGCCACGGTGTCGTTCGCGCCCATCGCGATCACCGCGTTTAATGGATAATGGATAATGGATAGTGGATAATTGTCATTTTCGATCAGTGAGACGGGCAGATCGGGGGCGATGTCGAGCAACTGCTCAACGACCCACGCCATGTTGTCGAAATCTTTCGACGAAGGCTTCACTATCGCCCTGTGGCCCGCCGCCAGCACACACACAAGGTCGTGCATCCCAACGAAAGGCACATTCCCCGCCATGACGATCAACACATCGCGGGGCCGGGCAACCGGCAAACCCTCATAACGCCCCAGCCACGCCACCAAAGCCTCCCGCGAAAGCATATCCCGCGCAACGTTGCGGGCCGCCGCCGCCCCGTCGCCCCGCAATTCGCAATTCGCAATTCGCAATTCGATCCGCCGTCCAAGCTCTGTCAACACCTCTGTCATGCTACAAAGATAGTGTCGGCGGCCCGAAAAAAAGGCAATATTTTTGTGTAAACCCCAAATTGTCGTATATTTGCGGTGCAGTTCCGGCGGCTAAGATCGCGCGGAACAGTCCCGAAAGCAGTCGCCACGAGCGGCTAACTCACAATCATTCATCCGTTTATATGCAAAACATTCAGGCGCTTGAGGATAAAAGCCTATCCGAATTGCGCATAATAGCAAAGGCCCTCGACATCAAGGGCCAGTTCAAAAAAGACGAACTCATAGCCCGTATCATCAGCGAATCGGGCGAAGGTCGGGACGCCGGCGGCGGATTTGGCTACGCAGAAAGCGATGAGCCTGCTACCCCCCCTGCGGCAGAGACCACGTCCGACGACGAAACCCCCGATGCACCCCGACGCAGGGGCCGCCGTCCTAAAATATCATACGACCGCACCGAGTCGGTCGACCATCCCGCTATTCGCCACGCCGACGAGCCCGACCTGTTCGACACGGGCGGCGCGTCCCATGTGGCTCCCGAGCCGGCGGAGAACGAGGCTGCGACCGCCGATGTTTCCGAAACAGAACCCGCCGACGAACAGCCCCAGCCCAAAAAGCGGGGACGCAAGCCCAAGAACCGTGCCGCGCAACAGGAAAACGAAAACACCTCATCTGAAACTCCGGAGACCCCCGCGGCTCCCGAGGTATCCGAAGCCGCTGAAAGCACCGCCGACAGCGACCCCTCGGGCAGAAATAACCGCCGCGACAACCGCCGCGACCGCGACGGACAAGGCCAACGCCAACCGCAACAGCAGCAAAACCAGAATCAGAATAATCAGCGTCAGCAAAAGAACCAACAACGAGGAGGCTACCAACACGGCGAGGCGAGGGACGAATTCACGGGCCACGTCGAGGGAGAGGGCGTTCTCGAAGTTATGCCCGACGGCTACGGTTTCCTGCGCTCGGCCGACTACAACTATCTCAACTCGCCGGACGACGTGTACGTCTCGCCGAGCCAAATCAAGCTCTTCAGCCTCAAGCCCGGCGACACCGTGCAGGGGGTGATCCGCCCGCCCAAGGAGGGCGAGAAGTACTTCCCGCTCGTGAAGGTCAACATGATAAACGGCCTCACGCCCGACGCCGTGCGCGACCGCGTGCAGTTCGAGTTCATGACGCCGCTATTCCCCAGCGAGAAGTTCAACCTCACGGGCAACGGACACAACAACCTCTCTTCCCGCGTGGTCGATCTCTTCTCGCCCATCGGCAAGGGCCAGCGCGGTCTTATAGTCGCCCAGCCCAAGACGGGTAAAACGGTGTTGCTCCAGAACATTGCCAACGCCATTGCCGACAACCACCCCGAGGTGTACATGATAGTGCTGCTGATCGACGAACGTCCCGAGGAGGTGACCGAAATGGCGCGCAACGTCAAGGCCGAGGTTATCTCGTCAACATTCGACGAACAGGCAACGCGCCACGTGAAAGTTGCAGAGATGGTGTTGGACAAAGCCAAACGCATGGTCGAGTGCGGCCAGGACGTGGTGATATTCCTCGACTCGATCACGCGCCTCGCACGCGCGTATAATACGGTGCAGCCCGCCTCCGGGAAAGTTCTCTCGGGCGGGGTCGACGCCAACGCCCTGCACAAGCCCAAGCGCTTCTTCGGCGCGGCGCGCAACACCGAGGAACGCGGCTCGCTCACCATCATCGCCACCGCCCTGATCGACACCGGCTCAAAGATGGACGAGGTGATCTTCGAAGAGTTCAAGGGCACCGGCAACATGGAGCTCCAACTCGACCGCAAACTCTCCAACAAGCGCATTTACCCGGCGGTCGACGTGATCGCGAGTGGCACGCGCCGCGAAGACCTGCTGCTCAGCAAAGAGGTGCTGCAACGCACCTGGATCATGCGCAAATACCTCTCCGACATGAACTCGGTCGAGGCGATGGAACTGATCAAAAAGCACATGGAAAACACCCGCGACAACGCCGAACTACTCGTCTCGATGAACTCGTAGACGGGAGGGGAGCGGATCAGAACATATACCCCGCATGGAAGTAGAAACCTACCGTGCGGGTTATGTTCGACCAGTGGAGGGTGGCTTGCAGCGGGAATCCGCGCAGGTTGTAGCCGTAGTCGAGCGCAGCGCCGAAGTATTCGCGTCCCGCGGGGGTGGTGAGGTCGAAGAACTCGTTGCCGGTGAGCGCGTAGTTGAACGATCCGCTCACGTAGTGGCGCCGCCCGATGCGGTAGCGTCCTTGGAGTTTGGTGGCCAGAAATACGTTCTGCGCCGTCTCCACATAGCCGATCCCGTCGAAAGGCATCTGCTGTGGCATGTAGCGCCCGAAGAACTTACCCCCCACCATGTTGAGCTTCGGGAACGGAATTTCGCTCCCCGAGACCACCCGTCCGTAGATCGACGGAATGAGAGCCAGACGCCCGGTGATGGGCACGGCCGTGGTCCACGACAGCGAGATGGCCGAGAACGGCGCGCCTCCCTTCCATCGGTAGAAGTTGTCGGTGAACAATTCGAAGTCGAGCGACAGGGCCGTTCCGCTGTGTGTGAAGTAGCGGCTGTCGAGCGTTTCGTAGTCGATCCGCGCGAAGTAGCTCCACAGTTTCTCGTCGAGGTCGGCCATCAGGTTCACCTCGTATTCGGGCCGTCCCATCGTCTCGGAGTCGTACTCGCGGTAGTCGCCCAACCTCCGGTATTCGTATTTCTGGAACGCCGCGCCCAACTCCATCCTCAGATTTTGCCTCAGAAAGTTCATGTTCACGAAGCTCAGGTTGCCGTGGTGGTGGTTATAAGTGGGGTTGTAGGCGCGTTTCCCGCCCTGGTTGATGTTTATGTCGTCGTGGTTGAACGTGTAGTTGAACCTGAACCCGCTCAGCGGCGAGGTGAGGAAAGTGTAGTAGACGGCGAGAGCGAGACGTTTGCCAAAACGTCCCGTCACCGACGCCTCCATGGGCATTCTGCGCCCCAGTCGGAAGGTGCCGTTGACGAGCCCCGAGGCGATCTCCTCGGTGTCGAAGTTCACCCCCACGCTCACTGAGTTGCCCTTGACGGCGTCCATGTGGAAGTCGAGGTTGTATCCCTCGAGAGTGTCGCGCAGCGAGTAGTATATGTTGGTGTGCGAGGTTGCGGTGGCGAGTATCGACATGCAGTGGTTGAGCCTCGCCACGGTCATGTTGCTGTTGGGGCGGATGCGGCACTTGCGCATCACCCACCGTTGCTGCCTTTCGGAGAGTTCCTCGAAGTTGACGTTGTAGACGTGGAAAGTACCGCGGCCTGTGAGCGGCACGAAGGGTGTGCGCGGGGGTGTGCAGTAGTCGGGGTCGAGCCCCAACTCGTGTTTCAGGTCGAGCAGCCTGTCCAACTGTCCGAAGGCCGAGGAGTAGCCGCGGCGGATGAGTGTGTCGAGCGCCGGCAGGTTGAAACTCTGCGACGAGTAGCCATCGACGTCGACCTTGACGTAAACATCGGCGTCGGCCACCTTCAGCCGGTAGTCCTGCTGCTGCATGTTGAGCTCCACTATCTGGCGCGCCACCTGCGCGGCGTTGGTCAGTTCTTCTTTGGTGCGCAGGCCCGACTGCACGTCGACCCCGATTATGACGTCGGCCCCCATGCTGCGCGCCACATCGGTGGGAAAGTTGTTCACCAGGCCGCCGTCGACCAGCACCGCGTCGGCGAGATAGACGGGGGTGAAGAATCCCGGTATGGCCATCGACGCCCTCATGGCAGTGGGCAGTATGCCGTTTTTGAACACCTTCTCCGATCCGTCGACAAGATCGGAGGCGACACAAGCGAAAGGGATCGGCAGCTGCCCGAAATCGAGGCTGTCGTGGTGGCCCACCATCATGTCGTTGAACAGCATCTCAAGATTGGTACCCTGCACGAGCCCCGAAACACCCCCTTCGCCCTTACCGAAAGGGTAGGAGATCAGGAACCTGTCGTCGTTCTCCTTCTCGGAGTAGGGCTGGTCAGGCCGCGGGGTACGGTCGCTGAGCAGCAGTCCCCAGTCCTGCGACATCACCATGCTGTCGAGTTGGTCGGGGGTGTAGCCAATGGAGTAGAGTCCGCCCACTATGGCGCCCATGCTCGTGCCCACGATCATGTCGATCGGCACGCCGGCCTGCTCTATCACCCTCAGCGCACCTATGTGGGCCACCCCTTTGGCACCGCCGCCGCTTAGCACCAGGGCCACCTTCGGGCGCTCCTGTTTTGGGAAAACGGGAGTAGTTCCGGCCTGTGCACGACCGAAGAGAGGCACAAGAAGCATCGCCCCGAGCAGAATATGGAGTGCCGATCTCATTACTTTAGATGCCACGAAGATATTAATTATTTGTCAAATCCCCAATATTTGCTTATCTTGCGTGGCCCAATAAAAAAAACCTGAAAAAAATATCATTTTTTCGTATGAAGAAGATCATACTCGCCGTGTCGGCACTCGTTTTGACCGCCGCCACAGTCGGCCCGGTCGCTCTCCGGGCACAGGAGCGCACCCCGGTCAGCCGCAGCAACTACACCGCCGCCGAGCGTTTTTCGCCCACGAAGGTGCGCCAGATGGTGGGATCGACCTC
>DBDQ01000015.1:0-4499 GCA_002293665.1 Alistipes sp. UBA928
CGTGGCCTACATCTCGCAGACCACGGAACTCGGCACGGTCTACACGCCCGGGCAGGTGCGCGAGTTGGCCGATTTTCTTCACTCCCACGGTATGTTGCTCCACATGGACGGCGCGCGGCTGGCCAACGCCTGTGCCGCGCTGGGTTGCTCGCCGCGTGACGTGACCGTCGACGCGGGGGTGGACGTGGTAAGTTTCGGCGGCACGAAGAACGGCATGATGATGGGCGAAGCGGTGATCGCCTTCCGCCCCGGGATTGCGCGCGACATGCGCTATATACGCAAACAGTCAGCGCAGCTGGCCTCCAAGATGCGCTACCTCGCCGCCCAATGGCCGCCTTATCTCAAGAACGGCCTGTGGCTCGAAAATGCGCGACATGCCAACCGAATGGCCGCACTACTGGCGGAAGTTCTGTCTCGCCGGCCCGAGACAAAACTCACCCAACGGGTCGAGAGCAACCAGATATTCTGCATCCTCCCCCCGGAGCTCCTCGCCCGCCTGCGCGAACGCTACTTCTTCTACATGTGGAACGAACAGACCGGCGAAGCCCGCTTCGTCACCTCCTGGGACACCACCGACGCCGACATAGCCGACTTCGCCGAAGTTATCTCATCGTGACGAGCGCCCGGCCCGTCATTTCGGCAGGCTGGGGCAGACCCATAAGGCGCAGTACCGTTGGTGCAACGTCGGCAAGGACGCCATTTGCCACCGACGCCACGCGATCCGACACCACGATGATCGGCACGGGGTTGAGCGAGTGGGCGGTGTTGGGCGAACCGTCGGGGTTGATGGCGTGATCGGCATTTCCGTGGTCGGCAATTATCACCACCTCGTAACCCGCAGCCTTCGCGGCATCTATCACCTTGCCGGCGCACCGGTCGACCGTCTTGACCGCCTTTACGATAGCGTCGTATATACCAGTGTGGCCCACCATGTCGCCGTTCGCAAAGTTCAGGGCGATAAAGTCGAATCGACCCGTTTCGATCGCCGCAACCAATTTGTCGGCCACCTCGGGCGCGCTCATCTCGGGTTGCAGGTCGTAGGTCGCCACCTTGGGCGAGGGCACCAGAATACGTTCCTCACCGGGGAAAGTCGCCTCGCGGCCGCCATTCAAAAAGAACGTCACGTGGGCGTATTTCTCGGTCTCCGCAATGCGCAGCTGCTTGAACCCGAGCGACGAAATGTACTCTCCGAGAGGATTTTCCACATTCTCCTTGTCGAACAGTATGTGCAGACCCTTGAAAGTCGCGTCATATGGAGTCATGGTGCAGTAATAGAGCGGAATGGTGTGCATTCCCTCGTCCGGCATATCGTTCTGGGTGAGCACTTCGGTAAGCTCTTTCGCGCGGTCGTTGCGGAAGTTGAAGAAGATCACCATGTCGCCCTCGCGGATCGTGCCCACTGGCTGTCCGTCGGCTCCGACACCCACGATCGGCTTGATGAATTCGTCGGTAACTCCCTCGTCGTAGGATGCCTGCACAGCAGCAGCCATATCCGCCGGCACGGAAGTGACAGCCCCGGTTCCGTTCACCAGAGCGTCATAGGCCACCCGCACCCGCTCCCAACGTTTGTCGCGATCCATCGCGTAGTAGCGGCCGATGACCGTGGCGATCGAGCTGCCAGAGGTTTTCAGATGGTTTTGCAGCGCCTCGATATAACCCTTGCCGCTCTTGGGATCGGTATCGCGCCCGTCCATAAAACAGTGGACGAAAGTGTCGGCGGCAACGCCGTAGTGTTTCGCAATGTCGCACAGCGCAAACAGATGGTCGAGCGACGAGTGCACCCCGCCGTCGGAGACCAGGCCCATGAAATGCACCTGCACGCCCTTGGAGCGCGCATACTCGAACGCCTTCACGATCTCCGGATTCTGCATTATCGACCCGTCGCGGCACGCGCGATTGATCTTCACCAGGTCCTGATACACGATCCTGCCCGCACCGATATTTAGGTGGCCCACCTCGCTGTTACCCATCTGCCCTTCGGGCAGACCCACGTCCTCGCCGCTCGTAAGCAACTGAGCATGGGGATATTTCGCCGTAAGGGCGTTAATATATTCGGGATGCGCCGAGAATATCGCGTCATCCTTCTTGTGGTCGCCCAGTCCCCATCCGTCGAGGATCATCAGCAACACCTTCCTGTCAATTTTCTGTGCCATATCCAATAATTTTCAATTTTTCAATTTCCATTTTTAATCAGCGAAATCGCCCTGTCCATCGCCTTCTCGAGTCCCTCGACTTTTTTACCGCCGGCCATCGCAAAGAACGGCTGTCCGCCTCCGTTGCCGTCGATCTCTTTCGCAGCTTCGCGCACAACCGAGCCTGCGTTCACGCCGCGTACGACGATCTCATCGCCCAGCGATATGGCGAGTGTGGGGCGACCTTCGAACTCGATCCCCGCTACCATCACGATCTTCGGACTGCGCGAGCGCATCATCTGCATCAGATTCTTGACCATGTCGGGTTTCATCTCCAATCTTTTGCGCACAACGATCATACCGTCCTGTTCGTGTTTTTCGAGCTCGGCGGTAATTTTGGTTGCCATCTCCTCCAGCTTTTCGCGGTGCATGGTGGCGACCTCGCGTGCGAGACTTTCGTTTTCGGCAAACATTTTCTGCACGGCCTCCTGAACCCGAGGGTTACGCACGGTGTCGCGTATCGCAGTCAGAATGTCTTCCGCCTCGTATGCAAGATTTTCGGCATCGACCCCGGTGACCGCCTCTATGCGCCGCACGCCTGCCGATATGGCTCCTTCGCTCACTATCTTGAACATGCCAATATTGCCCGTCGCCGCGGCGTGGGTACCGCCGCAAAGCTCCACCGAACCCCCGAAACGGATCACGCGAACCCTGTCGCCATATTTTTCGCCGAAAAGCATCATCGCACCCTTTTCGCGCGCGGCGTCGAGCGTGCTGTCGCGATCTTCGTCGAGCGGATGGTTTGCTCTCACGGCGGCGTTGACCCGGCGCTCCACGGCGCGCAGCTCTTCGGGCGTCATCTTCTGGAAGTGCGAAAAGTCGAAACGCAGACCGTGTGGGCCGACGAGCGATCCCTTCTGCTCGACGTGTGAACCCAACACTTCGCGCAGCGCCTCGTGCAGTAAGTGTGTTGCCGAGTGATTGGCGGCGGTACGTGTCCGCGCTTCGGTGTCGACCGTGGCGGTAAAAGTCGCCTCCACATCTTCGGGCAATCGCGAAACAATATGTACGGTCTGGCCGTTCTCTTTCAGCGTGTCTCCGATCTGTATACGCTCCCCACCCGTGGTGGTAAGCCAACCGGTATCCCCGACCTGCCCGCCCGAGTTGCCATAAAACGGCGTGCGGTCGAACACGAGTTGATAAAGCGTCTTCCCCTTGGTCATCACCTGACGGTGACGGGCAATATGCACCTTCTCGGCGAGCGAGTCATAACCGGTGAACACACTCTCCTTGAGAGGCATAAGCTCCACCCAGTCACCCATCTCCACAGCCGCCGCACCGCGCGAACGCTCTTTCTGCGCCGCCAGCTCCTTCTCGAAACCCGGCAGGTCGACTCCGAGTCCGTTCTCCCGCGCGATCAGTTCCGTCAGGTCGATCGGGAAACCGAAGGTGTCGTATAGCTGAAAAGCGTCGGCCCCGCCGATCGTCTCCGATCCCGAGGTTTTGGCCCGCGCCATCACACCGTCCAACAGCGTGATGCCGGTGGCAAGGGTACGCAGGAACGAAGCCTCCTCTTCCTGTATCACTTTCGCGATCAAATCCTTCTGCGCGCGCAGCTCGGGGAACTGCCCGCCCATCTGTTCGGCAAGACCGTCCACAAGGCGCCAAATAAACGGCTCGGTAAAACCCAGGTATGTGTAACCGTAACGCACGGCACGCCGCAAAATCCGGCGGATGACATAACCCGCCTTCACATTGGATGGCAACTGTCCGTCGGCTATCGAGAACGCTATCGCCCGCAGGTGGTCGGCAATCACCCGCATCGCCACATCGCTCTCCCGTGCGGTTCCGTACACCTTGCCACTCATGGCCGCAATACGCTGTATAACAGGCTGGAATATATCGGTATCATAGTTCGAGCGCACCCCCTGAACGATCATGCAAAGGCGCTCGAAACCCATCCCCGTGTCGATGCAACGCATCTTGAGCGGCGAGAGCGAACCATCGGCCTTGCGCAAAAACTGCATGAACACAAGGTTCCATATCTCGATCACCAGTGGGTTGTCCTTGTTGACAAGTGTCGCTCCCGACACCGCCGCGCGCTCCTCCTCCGACCGGTTGTCGAAGTGTATCTCGCTGCAAGGGCCGCATGGGCCCGTGTCACCCATCTCCCAAAAATTATCCTTCTTATTACCGCGCAGAATATGGTCTTCGGGCACATGACGACGCCAAAGTTCCCACGCCTCGGTGTCGAACTCCACTCCGTCGGCTTTGTCGCCCTCGAAAACGGTGACATATATCTGCCCCGCGGGAAGTTTCAGCACCCCTGTCAGATACTCCCAAGCCCAGTCGATCGCCTCGCGCTTG
>DBDQ01000015.1:4542-6482 GCA_002293665.1 Alistipes sp. UBA928
GTGTTTGCCCGACACTCGCAGACACTTTTGGGTGTCGGCCACGCGGGCCGCCGTCACGGGCGCGTTACCCAGGATCACATCCTTGAACTGGTTCATGCCTGCGTTGGTGAACATCAGCGTGGGGTCGCCCTTCACCACCATCGGCGCCGAGGGCACGACGGAGTGGCCGCGTGAGCGGAAAAATTCGAGAAACGTCTCGCGAATAGCGTTCGATGTCATTGCTTGTAGTAATTAAAACCGCAAAATTACGTTAAATTATGTATTTTTGTATTTTCGATGGGAAGAAAAGAGCTGAAAAGGGCAAAACGCGAGGCCAAACGCGAACGCACTTCGCTGTCGATCCGCTACGGGATTTACGGCGTGTTGCGTTATGTGCTGGTGGGATTCATCGTGGTGTCGGTCATCAACCTCGTCTTCACCTACGGTTTCAACACCCCAAAAATGAATAATATCTGGCGCGGCAACGCCGAACTTATCGCCCGCTACGAGATACTCAACGAAAAGATACGCTCCACCGAACGCACGCTCGACGAGCTCAAACACCGCGACTACGCGGTCTACCGCTCGCTCTTTGGCGAAGATACCCTCTCGCTGCCCGGCATCTACACCGACTATCCGGCTGCGAAGTACGCCGACCTTGAGGGCGAACGCTTCTCACCGCTGATGGTCGCCACGTGGAAGAACCTCGACCGTGTCGCCCGCAGGCTCTACCTCCAGTCGGTGTCGCTCGACCAGCTCCAGGAGCTCGCCGCCGACAAGGAACTTATGGCCACGGCCATGCCCGCCCTGCTGCCGATCGACATTCGCAAATTCAGGAGTCTGGGGCCTTTCGGGATGAGGCTGCATCCGGTCTACGGCTATTACAGAATGCATGACGGGGTCGATTTCGGCGGGCGTACGGGCGACCCGATCTATGCCGCCGGCGACGGGTTTGTGTCGTTTACGGGCAGGGCGGGGGGATACGGGATCAACATCGTTGTCGATCACGGTTTCGGTTACCAGACGCGGTACGCCCACCTGAGCAGGATGCTGGTGACGAACGGACAGTGGGTCAAACGCGGAGAACAGATAGCCGAAATGGGATCGACGGGCACTTCGACCTCGTCGCACCTCCATTACGAGGTGATATACAGGGGGAATGTCGTCAATCCGGCGCCATATTTCCAGACCGACATGGACCCTGCCGAGTTCGAAAAAATTATCGAATCGGCGAACGACGACATGATATTCGACCAGTGGGACGAAATGCAGTAACGATGGCTAAACGCGAACGCATACAAAAAGATATGACACCGGGGCGCAGGTTCCGGCGCGGCGCGCTGCGGGGGCTCGTCCACCTGCTGGTGTGGGGGGCGATCGCGGTGAGCTACTACGTCGTCTTCTCGGTACTGTTCGACACCGGACCCGAGTTGCGGCTCAGGCGCACGGCCTACCGCGCCGAGCGGGAGTACGAGTTGCTCAACGCCCGGTACGACAGTCTTATGGCGGTGCTCGAAAATGTGGCCGAGCGCGACCGCAGTGTCTTCCGCGTGCTCTTCGAGAGCGATCCCTACGACTTCGAAGGCATAGGGCAGGACGATGCGTGGAGGTCTTACGAACGCCTGGCCGCAATGAGCAACAGGGCGCTGGCCGCCGAGTTCTTCACACGGCTCGATGGTTTCGACGCCTCGGTGAGAAATCTCGACGACGTCTACACGCGCGTGCAGGAGCGAATTGCCGCGATGGGCGACGAGGTGAACCACATTCCCTCTATACAACCCATAGTCAATAACGATCTTACGCTGCTCACCGCCTCGTTCGGCCTGCGCATCCACCCCTTCTACCGCACGCTGAGACCCCACAGCGGCGTCGACTACACCGTGCCCGAGGGGACGCCCGTGTTCGCCACGGCCGACGGCACGATCCGCAGTGTGGAGCGCAGCAACACCGGCTCGGGTCTC
>DBDQ01000010.1:0-5608 GCA_002293665.1 Alistipes sp. UBA928
GCTGCAATTCCGCGGGGTGTCGCACGTGCTGACCTCCACCGCGCTCGCGGGCGGTTACTTCGGTTCGGGGTGGGGTGCGCTCATGCAGCACAGTTTCTATCCGCGTCGGGCTGGCGACCTGATGCTCAACCTGATGCCCGGATGGATCGAACAGCGGCCCGGAGTGAGGAGCCTCGCGGGGTCGATGTACGACTACGACACACACGTACCCCTCGTGATGTGGGGTTGGCGGATGCCCGCGGGTGAAACGGTCGGGGAGAGGGTCGACATGACCTCGCTCGCCCCCACGCTGGCCCGCATGATGGGGATCGGACGGCCCACCGCCTCCGATGGGGAGTTGTTGCCAATTATGAATTACTAATTACGAGATAAACATGGATCAAATACAGGAACGGATAATAGGCGATTTCGCGCTTTTCGACGATTGGATGGACAAGTACAACTACCTGATCGAGTTGGGCAGCGCCCTGCAGCCCATCGACCCCGAGCAGCGCACCGAACGCTACGCGATCAACGGGTGTCAGTCGAGAGTGTGGCTCGTCGCGCGGCAGGACGATCAGGGGCGAGTGTGGTTCACGGCCGACAGCGACGCCATCATCACCAAGGGCATAATCTCGCTGCTCGTAGAGGTGCTGAATGGACGCACGCCGCGTGAGATACTCGACACCGATCTCTACTTTATCGACCGCATAGGGCTGCGCGAAAATCTTTCGCCCACACGTGCCAACGGCTTGGCCGCGATGGTCAAACAGATGAAAATGTACGCCCTGGCGTTCGATGCGAAAAAAGTTGAAAGTTAAGGGATGACGCCACAGGATATACTAAAGGTGGAGCAACAGATCGTGGCGGCGCTCAAGAAGGTGTTCGATCCAGAGATACCGGTCAACATCTACGATTTGGGGCTGATCTACGAGATCGACTTCGAGCCTTCGGGTGCGGCCGACGCTCCGGGTGGCATGGCCCGCGTGGTGATGACGCTCACGGCGCCCAACTGCCCCGTGGCCGATTCGCTGGTCGAGGATGTTCGCCGCGCCGTGGCCGGAGTCGAGGGTGTGTCGGAGGTCGACCTGAAGTTGACGTTCGAGCCGCCCTGGGACAAGAGCATGCTCTCCGACGAGGCCAAACTCGAGCTCGGCTTACTGTAAAAACATTGCATGGACTACACCAGACTGATGAACTACCTGTGGCGAACGGGCCACTTTACCGGATGCGATTTTGACGCCGTCACGGGCGAGCAGGTTGTGATCGTCTCGGAAGGCGAGCCCGACGACACGGTGCCCGGAGCGTGGAGGGCCGTCGAGGTGATGGTGGACGGCGAAAGACGGCGCGGATGTATTGCCGTGGGTGAGAAGACTCCTATTCCCGACTGCGCCGTGCTGCGAGTGGTGGAGGTTTCTTCGACCCCGCTGTTGGGAGTGGATGACCGTTTGGTGACACAGATCGAGGTGGCGCCTCCGCCCGCCGCCGTGTGTTGCTACGACGAACTGAGGGCGGGAGCTGGAGGCGACGGCTGTCCGGGGCGTATCGCGCGCATGGATTCGCTGCACCGTACTTCTCTTTATACCTCGCTGATGGTCGCACGGTTACAGCGAAAGACAGAGCGGATAGCCGACATATTTGCCGGGGCGGGGCAGGATTGGAACCAGACTTTTCATGTGTTGCTGTTCTACGCTATGGGCGGCGACCGTAACCGCGAGGCCTTCACCGCGCTCGCCGAAAGAGCCACGGCCACGATGGCCTCGCGTGAGAAGGGGGCGGTGGTGCGTCTCGAGGCGTTGTTGCTTGGAACGGCGGGGCTTCTGTTCGGAGGGAGCAACCGGCGGTTGAGCCGGCGCGACGACGACGATTTCGATATGAAAGATGCCTACACTTTGACGCTCGAGGACGAGGCGCGGCATCTGTTCACAAAATACCGGATCGTGCCGCTCAAGCCTGCGGAGTGGAACCTGGCGGGGCTCTATCCCGCCAACCATCCCGCCGTGAGGCTCGCCGAGATCGCGTCGCTGTTGAGTAAAAAGGATTTCATTCTTGACGGTGTGCTGGCGTGCCGCGACTCGCGCGACGTGGAGGAGTTGTTCGACGCGACGGCATCGGATTACTGGCGCACACACTACAAACCGTCGGGCGAGGAGAGCGCACCGTCGGAAAAACGGATCGGGCGGTCGAAGGCTCGACTGATCGGGATCAATCTTGCCGCGCCGCTCATGTTTGCCTATGGCCGCGAGACGGGCTCGGAGGAGCTGTGCGACAGGGCGCTCGACTTGCTCACTACCATTCCGGCCGAGAAAAACAGGCTGTTGGCGCGCTGGTACGCGGCAGGATGTGTGGCCGAGAGCGCTTTCGAGAGCCAGGCGCTGATAAGCCTCGACACGGAATACTGCTCCCGCGGCCGATGTGCCGACTGCCCCGTGGGCCGCACCGAAATAAAAAAGAGCCTTTCGCGCAAAACTTCCGTGATTAATGCGTAACTTTGTGGGATAATTTCAACCCCAAAATGCAACCATCCATGACCGGAGCGGCCTTGTGTCGCGACAAAGTCCTCCCCTCGAGGGGAGGGTTTGGGAGGGGTAGCCGTGAGGATCGGCTTTTTCAAAGCCGATAACGCGGGTTTTGGATAAACTCGCGAGAGGGTTGAGAATTTTGAATGTTTTTTTAGTTTATCCAAAACTCGTGTTATGAGTGCTTTAACTTCCATAATCAAATTTTTTGCCGGCTCGAAGGCCGACACCGACAGGAAAATGATCGAGCCGTATGTCACGCGGACGCTCGAAATATATCCTACCCTCGCCTCGATCTCGAACGATGAGCTGCGACAGCGAAGTGCCGACATGCGCGTCGCCATCGCCGAGTTCATCGCCCCTGAAGAGGGACGTATCTCGACCCTGAAAGCCGACATAGATTCGAGCGAGATACCCCTCGACCGCAAGGAGGCGATGGCCAAAGAGATCGAGGAGCTTACAAAACGTATCGACGAAAAGATCGAGGAGAAACTCGACGAACTTCTTCCCGAGGCTTTCGCCGTGATGAAAGAGACAGCCAGGCGTTTTAAGGAGAACGATACGGTGAGAGTTACAGCCACCGAGTTCGACCGCAACCTCGCCGCCCAGAAAGAGCACGTCACCATCGAGGGCGAAACCGCAGTATGGAAAAACAGCTGGATGGCGGGCGGAAACATGGTAACTTGGGACATGGTGCACTACGACGTGCAGCTGTTCGGCGGGGTGGCGCTGACCCACAGCCGCAAGCATCCGGCCAAGAACGTGGGCGAACGGAGCAGGATAGGACAGATAGCCGAGCTTGCCACGGGTGAGGGTAAAACCCTTGTGGCGACGCTGCCGGTGTTCCTCAACGCCCTTGCCGGAAAAGGTGTCCACATGGTGACCGTCAACGACTACCTCGCACGAAGGGACTCGGAGTGGATGGGGCCGATGTACGAGTTCCACGGGCTTTCTGTGGATTGCATCGACAAACATCAGCCCGGTTCGGTTGCACGCCGCAAAGCATACCTTGCCGACATCACATACGGTACGAACAACGAGTACGGGTTTGACTACCTGCGCGACAACATGGCGATCCAGCCCGAAGACCTCGTGCAGCGCAAGCTCCACTTCGCGATAGTCGACGAGGCCGACTCGATCCTGATCGACGATGCGCGCACACCTCTTATTATATCGGGCCCCGTGCCCAAGGGTGACGACCAGATGTTCGAACAGTATCGTGCGCCCATAGAGAGCCTATACAACCTACAAAAGGCCGATGTGACGCGCCTTGTCACCGAGTCGCGCAAACTGTTTGTCGAGGGCAAGATGGACGAGGCGGGAATTCTGCTCCTGAGAGCTCACAAGGGTCTGCCCAAATATAAGCCGCTCATAAAATTTCTGAGCGAAACGGGTGTCAAGTCGCTGTTGCAGAAGACCGAGAACACCTACATGTCGGACAACAACAAGCGCATGCCCGAGATCACCGACGACCTGTGGTTTGTGATCGACGAGAAAGGCCACTCGGTGGAGCTCACCGATAAGGGACACGAAAACCTGTCGCGCACGTTCCACGAAGAGGGGTTCTTCGTGCTGCCCGACATAGGCAGTGAGATAGCCGCGTTGGAGAACGCCGGGCTCAGCGCCGAGGAGAAAGCCGAGAAGAAAGATGCCTTGGTGAACGACTACTCGATAAAGAGCGAACGCGTGCACACCGTCAATCAGCTACTGAAGGCGTACAGCATGTTCGAAAAGGATGTGGAGTACGTGGTGATGGACAACAAGGTGAAGATCGTCGACGAACAGACGGGGCGTATACTCGAAGGGCGCCGCTACTCCGACGGGCTCCATCAGGCGATCGAAGCCAAGGAGCGGGTGCAGGTCGAGGCGGCGACGCAAACTTTTGCCACGATCACGCTCCAGAACTACTTCCGCATGTACCACAAGTTGGCGGGGATGACCGGTACGGCCGAAACGGAGGCCGCCGAGTTTTGGAACATCTACAAACTCGACGTGATGTCGATCGCCACCAACCGGCCTGTGATTCGCGACGACCGCGACGACCTTGTATACAAAACCAAGCGCGAGAAGTACAATGCCGTCATAGACGAGATCGCACGACTCGTGGGGGCCGGCCGGCCGGTGTTGGTGGGTACTACTTCGGTCGAGATTTCGGAACTTTTGAGCCGCATGCTCAAGCTGCGCGGTATTAAGCATAACGTGCTCAACGCCAAACAGCACCAGTTGGAGGCGCAGATCGTGGCCGAAGCGGGACACGCCGGGCAGGTGACGATAGCCACCAACATGGCGGGCCGCGGTACCGACATCAAGCTCACGCCCGAGGTGAAAGCCGCCGGGGGGCTCGCGATAGTGGGCACCGAGGCCAACGAGTCGAGGCGCGTCGACAGGCAGCTGCGCGGGCGTGCCGGACGTCAGGGCGATCCGGGGTCGTCGCAGTTTTTCGTGTCGCTCGAGGACGACCTGATGCGTCTTTTCGGCAGTGCGCGCATCGCCAGCATGATGGACCGCATGGGTCTTGAGGAGGGCGAGGTGATACAGCACAAATTGATGTCGAACTCCATAGAGAAGGCGCAAAAACGGGTCGAGGAGAACAACTACGGCCGTCGTAAAAACCTGTTGCAATACGACGACGTGATGAACTCACAGCGCGAAGTGGTCTACACCCGCAGGCGCCACGCCCTGTTCGGCGAACGTATCGAACTCGACCTCAATAATATAATGTGGGACTTTGCCGAGGAGTTCGCCCAGGAGTGGGAGGGCGCCGACTACGAAGACGTATCGTTCGAGTTGATCCGCATGGCCGCTGTGCATCCTTCGTTCGACGAGGCCACTTTCCGTGCCGCGGGGCAGAAGGAGCTTGCCGAGATGATAGTGGCCGACCTGCGTACCGCCTACGAACGTCGTGCGCAGAACGTTGCACAGGTCGCCAAGCCTTTTATAACCAAAATGTACAACGACCTCGGCGAGGCTCATCAGGGGGCGCAAACACTCGTGCCCATAACCAACGGTACGCTCGGATACCGCGTCGGGGTCGATGTGAGGCGTACCTATCAAACTGACTGTGAGGAGATTTACAAGGCGTTCTCAAAGATAGTGATGCTCACCACCAT
>DBDQ01000010.1:5619-11981 GCA_002293665.1 Alistipes sp. UBA928
CACCTACGAACAGAAAGATCCGCTGCTGATCTATAAGCACGAGTCGTTCGGACTGTTCATGAAAATGCTTGCCAAGGTTAACCGCGAGGTGTTGGCTATTGTCAACAAGAGCTACATACCCGTTCGCACCGCGCCCGAGGGAGGCACCGCACCCGCACAGGTGTCGCAGCGCGAGAGGGTGAATATCGACGTCAACCGTCTGCACGCCTCGCGCGTAGAGGCCGCACGTCAGGCCGGAGCAGGCGACCGCGGCAAACCCATGCCCGTGCAGGTCGAGAAAAAGGTGGGGCGCAACGATCCCTGTCCCTGCGGCAGCGGCAAGAAGTATAAGAACTGTCACGGCGCGAATGCCTGAACCAAAAAACAGGGCCCCTTGTAACGGGGCCCTGTTTTTGTTTGCGTTTTGTTGCGTCGGTTCGATTAATACTGGAAGACTTTGCCGCCGGCGATGACTGCCTGGTGCTCCTTGTCGAATTCGACGTATTGTTTGGTGCGCATGGCCGCCGTCACCATGATGCAAGCCACCGAGTGGTCGTAAGCCGCCTCGACGGGGGCGTTGGTGTTGACGTTGCCGTCGCGCACACACTGCATCCAGTTGAGCATGTGAGCTGAGGTGAGGGGGTCGCCGCCCGTGTTGGCACCCGTCTCCACTTGGAATCCTTCGAGCTTGAACTCCTCCAGCTTGTTCTCCTGCATTCCCATTGCGCGGGCGTCGCGTGCTCTGAGGTAACCGTTCGACGTGACCATGTTTGTGTCGAGGTTCAGTTCGCCGCCGTTTGAGTAGTAGATCTCCTTGACGCCACCGGCTTCGTTGGTGAAACGCGACGCGTACTGCACCTGGAATCCCTTTGTGGGATCGTCCTCGGGGCCGTATTCGAACACCGCGGTCATGGTGTCGTAGTTGGTGCGTCCGTCTTTCCACAGGTAGATGCCGCCGTTGGCCACCACGCTGCGCGGGTAGTGGAGTCCTGTGAACCAGTGCACGGTGTCGATCTGGTGGGCCATCCACTGTCCCGGTATGCCCGACGAGTAAGGCCAGAAGAGGCGGTACTCGAGGTATTTGCGCGGATCGTAATCTTCGTAGGGGCGGTTGGCGATGAAGCGTCTCCAGTCGATGTCCTGCTCACGCAGTTGCTCCACCTCCTGCGGACGGCGCCAGCGGCCGGGCTGGTTGACGTTCCACGTCATTTCGCACATGACTATGTCGCCGAACCTGCCGCTGCGGATAAATTCGTTGGCGGCGTGGTAGTTGGGGCCGCTGCGTCGCTGCGATCCCATTTGGAACACAACTCCCGCATTCTCGACGGCACGGCGTCCTTCGACGTTGTCGGACATGGTCTCCGCAAAGGGCTTTTCGCAGTAGATGTGGCGGCCCGCCTCGGCTGCCTCCCTGGCGTGGAAGGCGTGTTGGAAGTCTGCGGTGGAGATTATCACGGCGTCGATGTTCTTGTCGGCGTACAACTCGTCGTTGTTGCGGCACAGGGTCACGGCGTGGCCCAACCGGCGGGTGAGGTTTTCCTGAGCCGCCTCGCGCCGCATGCTCCACAGGTCGGACACGGCCACCATGTCGAAGTTCAGCTTCTCGCGGTGGTTCAGGAAACAGGGCAGCAGCGAACTGCGAAAACGGTCGGAGTAGCCCACGACACCCACGTTGATGCGGTCGTTGGAGCCGATGATGCGGGCATAGCTTTTGGTGCTGAAACCCATGCCGCCGATCATGAGGCCGGCGGAGGCGAGACTTGCCTGTTTGATGAAGTCCCTTCTTGAAATTCTACTCATAAAGTTATCTGATTACGTTTTAGTCGTGTGTGTTTTTGCAGTTCGGCGATGGCCGGGGCGATCTGTGTGTCGAAATCGTCCCAACGCGCCTCGATCGACAGTCCTCCGCGGTAGCCAGCCCGGCGCAGCGCGTCGTAGTAGGGGGTGAGGTCTTCGCCGTGGGTGCCTGGTACGGAGCGTTCGGTTTTTTCGGCCACGTGTACGTGATGGATGTACTTCCTCTCGGTCACCAGCACCTCGGGGCCTTCGTTCTCGACCATCATGTGGTAGATGTCGGCCAAACAGCGTATGTTGTCGTGGCCCACAGCCCGGACTATCGCGACCCCTTCGGCCACGGTGTTCATGTAGTTGGCCTCGGCTTGGCGCAGAGGTTCGAGAACCACCACGACGTCGTGTGCGGCGGCCAAAGGGCCCATGCGCCTGAGCAGTTCGGTGAACTCGGCCACGGCGGTGGCTTTGTCGTAGCCTTCGGGGTGGTTGCGTGCCCCGCTGCTGCCCAGCACGAGCATTGATATACCAACCTGTCGGGCGCGCCGGAAGGCTACTTCGCACCATTCGAGTGCGGCGGCTTGGTTACGCTCGGGGCCGGTGAGTTTAATGTCGCCCGGAAAGAAACCGTTGCAGGCGTATATCGGCAGGGGTGAGGCGAGTGCCTGGGCGTAGTTGCCAGCCGTCCACTCGTCGTCGCTGAGATGGGGGTTGAGAAAGCCGGTCACGCTCAACTCGACGAAATCGCCGCCCGCGTCCTTCACCTTTTGGGCGTTTCGGATCGAAGTGCACACGCCCGTGGTTATACTTGTGGCCGTGGTCTGCGCTTGCAGCGATGTGCTCGCTGCAGACAGAGCGATTAACAGGAGGGTGAGTTTTCTCATGGTTCGATTCGGTAGTCCGTGAAGCCGATGGCGGCATCACCCACAAATGTAGGGATAAAAATCGGAGATGCCAAAAAAATTGTCCGGCTATCTCGTTGTTCCCTCGAGGCGGATGTTGTCGAGGCGCATGCCGACAGTGTTGACGATGCTGTCGCTCACCCAGCGCAGCGAGGTGGTGCCGTCGGGCAGGGACAGCGTGACGCTCACGTAGCGGTTGGGCGAGGGGATGAGGCGGGTCACCCACGGGGTCATGTTCTGCGTTCCGGCGTAGACCCTGAGCAGCGATGCGCTCACGCCGCTGGTCGAGGCTGAGGTGATGTCGTAGCTCAGGGTGATGTCGGTGTAGCCTGCCGGCAGACCCTCTATCCGCACCTCGGCGTTGGTGGCCGGCGGAAACCAGATATGTCTCCCCAGGTTGCCGTGGGTGCGGACTTCGGCGCCTTCGAAGCGGTCGGAGATCGTTACTCCGGGGTTGTTCCATCCCGTGTAGGCATTTATTTTCACCGGTGCTCCGCCCGTGGCGGTTCCCATAGTCTCCTCGAACCATAGCTCTTCGTCGTCCGGGTTGTTCGGATCGTTTGGATTGTTCGGGTCGTTTGGATTGTTCGGGTCGCCGGGATTAGCGGGGTCGTGGGGTTCGCTTGGGGCGTTCGGGTCGGTCTTCGGGAGATTGTGCTGTTCGGGCGTGTGGTCATCCCAGTCGACGATTGCCGCGCCGCCGGTCGCAACTCTGCCGCCCTCGGTGACCGTGACGTCGAAGATATACATCTTACCCCCGAGAAAAGTGTTGTTCTCCGGTACCAACCGGCCCGTTGTGCCGTCGGCGAAGGTGAACTCCACGACGGGAGAAAGTTCTTCTCCGGGGAGGATTATCGCTTCGAAACGCGCCCGAGATAGGGTGTCGTCGTCTTCGTCGCTGCGTAAGGCCACGATGGGGGTATTGCTGCCGGCGGTGACGGTGAGCAGGCCCTGCGACAGGTCGAAAACCGCGCGTGCTGGCAGGCCATCGACCACGACGTTCAGCCCGTCGAGCGAGCCTCCGGTGGTGTCGGTCACGCGGAACAGGAGTTTAGAGAGCTTGTGGTGGAACTCGAGGAACGGAACATCGCCCGAGGAGTGGCCCGTGGCGTTGTCCGACCATTTCAGGTCGATGGCGCGAGGATCGCTTTGGTCTGTCACATCGACGGGGTAGCGGTGGTCTTCGAGCGTGGGACGCCAGGGGTGGTGGGCGGTGAAGTCGACGGTGCCCATGCGCGGATAGTAGAGTTCGTGGCCGGGCTCGGCGGTGAAGTTGCCTCCGCCGGTGTGGCGATGTGGTGCGCTTGGGCCGGGTGAGTCGGGGGTGATGTTGCCGCCGGAGGGAATCATGCAGACGCCGATCACGTCGCCTTCGAGCCAGCCTGTATGCGTGGCGCGGGAGACGACGGCGGGGCTGTTGATCGAGCTCTCGAAACAGATGGCGGGAGGAGAGGCTGCAGAGCGTTTGTCGCGGACGCAGCCCGAACACAACGACAATGCGACACACACCGAAACGGTGAGCGATACGAGGGTGGTTTGGATTTGGATAAGGTTAGCAGGAGAAGTGGATTTCATCGGGAGATCAGGTTTTTTTCAGTGAGACGGAAAATGTGGCCCCTTCGGCGGCGACGCGGGTGTTGGGGAAAATGGCGCGCGCCTCCTCCTCCAACAGGGCGAGGTCTTTGTATCGCGACGAGAAGTGGCCGATGATAAGTTCCCCGGCTCCGGCCTTCAGTGCGATACGTGCCGCCTCCGTGGCCGTCGAGTGGCCTGTGTCGCGCGCCAGCCGGCGGTCGATGTGGGCGAAGGTGGCCTCGTGGTACATAAGGTCGACACCCTTTACCAGTCCCGCCGCCTTGGGCGAGGGGAGGGTGTCGCTCAGATAGGCGTAGGAACGTGGCCGGTAGTTCGGCGGTCGGTTTTGCGTAGCTGAATCCGCCGTCAGCGTTCCGATCTCTTTAAAGAGATAGCCTGTCGTGGGGGTGCGGTGCCTCAGCGGAATGCTCCACACTTCCATCGAGCGGTTCTCGTAAACGAGTTTGTGCGACGTGGGGTCGACCGGCGTGAAGTCGAGTTCGAAATCGACCGGTTGGCCGAACTCGTTCTGGAAGAAGTCGAGCAGACGACCCAGCGCCGGGGGGCCGAATATCTTCAGCGGTGTGCGTTTGCCCGCAAGGCCGAGGCTCGAGATCAGCGGTGCGAGGCCGTACACGTGGTCGCCGTGGATGTGGCTGATGAACACGGCGCGGATTTTGAGCGGCGACACACCCACCCTCATCATGCGATGGCGGGTACCCTCGCCGCAGTCTATCAAATAGAACTGCTCACGTACATTGAGTACGTGAGCAGTCTGGTGTTTGTCTGCCGCTGGCGATGCCGAACCGTTTCCCAATATGGTAACTTCGAACCTCACGGCGGCGGGATTTACAAACTTATTCGGCAGCCTCTTCGGCTTCCTCTTTTGCTTCGGCTACGACCTCTTCGGCTGCCTCCTGCACGGTTGCGGCTTTTTTGGCGACCGGAGCTTTCTTGGCGGGCTTGGCCTCGGCGGCTTCTTCAGAAGTGTCGGCAGCTTCGGCCTTCTTGGCCGGAGCTTTTTTAGCCGAGGCGGGCTTGGCTTCGGCCTCTTCGAGGTTGGCTTTCAGTTCGGCCAGTGCCGACAGGTCGCCCAAAGTGGTTTTTTCGAGCGATTGCTGAACCTTCTTCACCGAGGAGATGGTTTCGTCGGCCTCGGCCTTGCGCTCGGCTTTCACCGCGTTGTCGGCCGCGCGACGCGCCTCTTCGTAGGTGCGCACGTGCGACAGGATGATGCGGCGGGTGCCCTTCGAGAACTCGGTGACGCGGAAAGGCAGCGTGTCGCCCACTTTGGGGGTCGAGCCATCCTCTTTGGTGAGGCTGCGAGCGGGGGCGAAACCTTCGATCTCCTCGCCCAGCGACACCACGGCGCCCTTGTCGTTCATCTCGGTGATCTTACCCTCGTGAACGGTGTCGATGGCGAACTGCTGTTCGTACTGGTTCCAGGGATTCTCTTCGAGTTGCTTGTGGCCCAGGCTCAGGCGGCGGTTGTCCTTGTCGATCTCGAGCACGACTACGTCGATGTCGGCGCCGATCTGTGTGAACTCGGCCGGGTGTTTGATCTTCTTTGTCCAACTGAGGTCTGAGATGTGAATCAGGCCGTCGATGCCCTCCTCGACTTCGACGAAGACGCCGAAGTTGGTGAAGTTGCGCACCTTGGCGGTGTGGACGCTACCGATGGGGTAGCGCTGTTCGATGCCTTCCCAAGGATCAACGGTGAGTTGCTTGGTGCCGAGCNNGTAGTCGAGCGTCAGGATGACGGCCTCGATCTCGTCGCCAACCTTCATGAAGTCCTGTGCCGAGCGCAGGTGCTGGCTCCAGCTCATTTCGCTGACGTGGATCAGGCCCTCGATGCCCGGAGCGACCTCGACGAAGGCGCCGTAGTCGGCCATNNTGTCGCCCACCTTGAGGTCTTTGCTGAGAGCCTCCCAGGGGTGGGGTGCGAGTTGTTTGAGACCCAGGGCTATGCGGCGTTTGTCCTGATCGAAGTCGAGGATAACCACGTTGAGTTTCTGGTCGAGTTCGACGACTTCTTCGGGGTGGGTCACGCGGCCCCACGACAGGTCGGTGATATGGATAAGACCATCCACGCCTCCCAGGTCGATGAACACCCCGTAG
>DBDQ01000123.1:0-148 GCA_002293665.1 Alistipes sp. UBA928
GATGTCGGCCCCCTCGAAGGACGATACCCCGATGTTCGTTATGGGCGTCAACTCCGACAGCTACTCCGGCCAACCCATCGTTTCGAACGCATCGTGCACCACCAACTGTCTGGCTCCGCTGGCAAAGGTCATCAACGACAAGTTCGGC
>DBDQ01000123.1:324-6179 GCA_002293665.1 Alistipes sp. UBA928
CCTCACCTGCCGCCTCGAAAAGGCAGCCTCCTACGCCGAAATTTGCGCCGCCGTCAAGGCCGCCGCGGAAGGCGAACTGAAAGGGATCCTCGGTTACACCGAAGACGAAGTGGTTTCGGCAGACTTCATCGGCGAAGCCCGTACCTCGGTGTTCGACGCCAAAGCGGGAATCTCGCTCAACGGCAACTTCGTGAAACTCGTTTCGTGGTACGACAACGAGTGGGGTTACTCGAACAAGGTGGTCGAGCTGATCCAGCACATGGCTACAGTTTAAATGAAAAAGACCGACTGTTAAGTCGGTCTTTTTCATTTAATAATTACGAATTACGAGTTACGAATTACGTCTGCGCGGATTTTTTTATCGCGTTAGCTGATTCGTAATTCGTAATTTTTAATTTGTAATTCACCCTCGGGTGAAAGGGGCGACGTCGAGGGAGGAGAAACGGCCGGCGGCGCGGAGGAAGTGGCCGGCGGCGGCGATCATGGCGGCGTTGTCGGTGGTGAAGCGCGGGGGCGGGAGGAACACCTGCCAGCCGCGTTTTTTACCCTCGGCTGTGAGTGCGTCCCGCAGGCCCGAGTTGGCGGAGACGCCGCCTGCCGCCGCGATGCTTCGTATTCCGAACTGCCGTGCCGCTTTCACTAACTTGTACATGAGCGTGTCGACTATGGCGCGCTGTAACGACGCGCAAAGGTCGGCTTTGTTCTTCTCAATGAAACCGGGGTCGGTCGCCATGCTGTCGCGCAGAAAATAGAGGAACGATGTCTTCAGGCCGCTGAAACTGTAATTGAGTCCTGCTACGCGCGGTTGGGCGAAAGCGAAACGACCGGGATCGCCCTCTCGTGCCAGTCTGTCTATTACCGGGCCGCCGGGATAGGGCAGGCCCATGACTTTGGCGCACTTGTCGAACGCTTCGCCTGCGGCGTCGTCGATAGTCGAGCCCACGGTCTCCATTTCGAGCGGCGAGCGCACCACCACGATGCGCGTGTGTCCGCCCGACACGAGCAGGCACAGGAACGGGAACGGAGGGTGGGGCAGAGGCTCGGCGGGAAGGTCGATGAAGTGCGACAGGATGTGGCCGCGAAGGTGGTCGACCTCCACGAGAGGTATTCCGTGCGACAGCGAGAGCCCTTTTGCGAACGAGACCCCCACGAGCAACGAGCCCAGCAGTCCGGGGCCGCGCGTGAAGGCTATGGCGTCGAGATCGGCCACGGAGACACCGGCCTCCTTGAGGGCGGTGTCGACAACGGGGACGATGTTTTGCTGGTGGGCACGCGAAGCGAGTTCGGGGATCACTCCGCCGAAACGCATGTGGACATCCTGCGAGGCGATGACGCTCGACATCAGCCGTGTGCCGCGCAGAACCGCCGCCGAGGTGTCGTCGCACGAAGATTCTATACCTAAAATCAGTTCCCCGTTATCCATGTGGATAATATATCTTTCAAAAATAGCTACTTTTGTAGATTCGATGGGCAAAGTTATAAAAAATGTCGTGAAAACCGTCGTGGCGGTGGTGAGCGGGTTGCTGTTGGCGCTGCTCGTGTTGCCGTTGGTGTTGTCGCTGTTGGTGAGTGTGCCGGCGGTGCAGAATGGCATTGTCGACTGGTTGGCGGGGCGTTTGTCGGAGAGGATCGGCACCACGGTCTCGATCGACCGCGTGAAGGTGAACCTCATCAACAGGGTCGAGGTAGAGGGTTTCTACGTCGAGGATTTCGGCGGCGACACACTGCTGTATGTCCCGCGTCTGGTGGCGCCCATAGAAGACCTCGGGCTGGGGGACGGCACGCTCACCTTCGGTCGGGTGGGTCTCTCGGGGGCACAACTGTGGCTGAGGAAAGGGAGCAGGGATGAGCAGATGAACATAAGCCGGGTGGTAGACTCGATCCGGAGCGGCCCTTCGAACCCCGACTCGCGGTTCCGCATGCGGATAGGGGCGATAGAGGCCGACAGCCTCTCCTTTGGCCTGTTTCGCGGTGACAGGGAGCGGCGCGATGCGGGGGTCGACTTTACTCGTTTCGTGATGGGCGATATTCACGCGCGGGTCGACGATTTCGAGATCGCGGGCGACACCATACGAATGGAGATCAATTCGCTTAGAGGAGCGGAGCGCAGCGGTTGGACGATGGATAACCTGGAGGCTCGTTCTTTGGTGGTGTCGCGCGGGGCGGTGACGCTGTCGGGTGTTGATATTCGCTCCGAGGGGTCGCAGTTGAGGCTGCCGGCGATAAGGCTGGTGAGTGCCGACAGGGAGTGGGCCGACTTCGGCGAGTTCTCCGACAGTGTGGCGATGGGGATCACCATGCATCCTTCGCGTGTGACGAGCGATCTGGTGGGGGTATTCCTGCCGGCGGTGCGTGAGTGGGGAATCACTCTCGATGACGTGACATTGGCTACGCAAGGAGTGTTGGCGCGATTCGAGGGGGGAATCGAGAGGGCGCGAACGCTCGGAACGACCTTTGCGCTTGACTTCACGAGCCGCGGATTACCCCATTTCCGGGATGCGTGGTTCGATGTGAAACTCTCGCAGTTGGAGAGCTCGGGGCGGGATGTGGCGACCCTTGCGGGATCGGTGAGAGGGGAAGAAATTACGGATCGTCTTGCGGCTGTGATCTCGCGGTTGGGCGATATTTCGCTCACGGGAGAGGCTTCGGGAGGTCTGAACGATTTCACCGCTTCGGGTGCTTTGCACACCGGAGCCGGGGATGCCGGCCTTGCGGCCCGAATAACCATGGTCGAGGAGGGGGGTTCGATCGACGGTACGGTATCCACCGGCAGGTTCGATCTCGGGCGGATACTGGCTGTGGAAGACGCGGGAGCGCTGACCGGGGTTTTTTCCGTGGCGGGAGAGGTGAGCGATAATATACGGGGAACGATACACGGAGAGATAGAGAGATTGGGGTTCAGGGACTATATATACACGGGTCTCACGGTCGACGGAGAGATCGGCGGCCGGGAGTACGGGTTGGAGGCGGCGGTTCGTGATCCGGCTCTTACGGCCGATCTCGGTGCAACGCTCGACCGGTCGGGCGCCACGCCGCGATTGACAGTCGATCTCGACCTCGACAGGGCCGATCTCGCCGCCATGCATCTCGACAGGAACGACTCGGTGTCGCTTCTTACCGCCCGGCTTGTGGGCAGGGTGAGCGGCGCGGGGCTCGACGATGCGAACGGCACCGTGGAGGTGCGCGATCTGACTTACAGGTCGGGGGGCGGGATGGTCGACACTCCGCAGGTGGAACTTACCGCGCAAAGCGACGGTACAGGCAAGGTGCTCGAACTGAAGTCGGAGTTTGTCGACGCTGTGTTCAGGAGCCGCACCGGCTATCGCGACATGCTGTCCTACCTCGGGAGCTTTTTGCAGCGATACATCCCGCTGCCGGGGCTCGGGGAGGTGGCAAGCGGATTGATGCCTCCCGACGGGGGAAACCCCGCTGCCGCCACGAACTACTCGATAGTCAGCGTCAGGGTGAAAGATATGGAACCTCTGCTGGCCGCCCTCGCCCCCGGTGCGGCCATCGGACGGGATACCGAGGGGAGATTCATGTTCAATCCCTACACCGGCAGTTTCTCGCTTCGGGCCAACAGCTCGTTCGTGGAGTGGGGCAGGATGCTGGCCGCCGACGTAGAGGTGACGGCCGACAATGCCGCCGACTCGCTCACGGTTCATATCTCGGGTAACGATGTATACTCGCCCAGGGGGGTGGTGCGGCGTATGGAGCTCCACGGCGGGGCGAAAGTGAGACAACGGGTCGACGTGGTGCTTGACGGGAAGGTGTGGCGTGTGGCTGCCGACTCGGTGGGTTTTGCCGACGGAAGGATGGGCCTGACGGGGCTGAGTCTCTTCAGGGCCGATACTCCGGGGCAGAGGATGACCGCAAGCGGGGTGGTGTCGTACCGGCAGTCGGATACGCTGCACGTGAGATTTAACCGGTTCGACCTCTCGCCGTTGGGGCGATTGGTGCGCGGACGGGGGATCGACCTTGCGGGCCGGGCGACGGGATGGCTCGATGTGGCGGGGGTGATGGAGAATCCCGGGATAGATGCCGACATAGAGCTGCGCGATCTGGTCGTCGAAGGCCACGCGGGGCCGCCCATGCGATTCGAGAGCCATCCGGCGGATGAGGGAGGCGTGCGTTTCGGGTTGGTCAACGAACGCTCGGGCGACGCTTTGGTGCGCGGTTCGCTCTCGCCGCGAGGGGAGATCGACGCGTCGATGAGGGTCGAATCGGTGGATGCGGGGCTGCTCGATCCGCTGGTAGGCGACATTCTCGACCGAACGGAAGGGATCGCATCGGCCGAACTTAAGCTCGGCGGGACTTTGCGCGACCTGAGAGCCGACGGGCATATCGACGTTCCGCGACTGGCCACAACCATTGCTTATACGGGTGTGAGATATAGTGTGGAGGGGGCGCGAATAGGAGTGGTGAACTCGGTGCTCGACCTGCCTTCCACGCCCGTTGCGGGTACAGGGGGCACCGGTGAGATAGGTATGAGGATCGACCTGGGCAATTTCCGCGATATAGGCGTCGAGATAGAGGCCCGCACCAACGGTATGCTCGTGTTCGACACCGATCCGGGCGACAGCGAGGCGTTCTACGGACGCGTCTTTGCCACGGGAACGGCAGGAATACGGTCGGGAAGGATGGGGACACGCATCGACATCTCGGCACGCACCGACGCAGGTACGCAGTTCCATCTGCCGCTCAACGCCAAAAGCAACGTTTCGTGGGCCGATTTCGTGGTCTTTGCCGACCACGGCGCCGCGGCCGATACCACCGATGTGCTGGCACGAAAAAGGCTCGCCTACGAGCGAAGACTTGCGGGCAGCAGCGGCGCCGCGGGCACGGGCGGGGCGCGGAGGACCAAACCGCTCGAACTGAACCTCACGGCCAGTGTCACTCCCGCCGCCGAGGTGCACATGCTCATCGACCCCAATCTGGGACAGGGCATAGCGGCACGGGGCGAAGGGGTGATAGACATGAGGATAAATCCGACCATCGACCTGTTTACGATGACGGGGGACTACTCCATCTCCGACGGGAAGTTCGACTTCTCGATGATGGATGTCTTCAACAAGGACTTTACCATCTCGCCGGGAAGCACCCTCCGCTGGTCGGGCGCGCCGGAAGACGCCCTGCTGAACGTCAAGGCCGCCTGGCGTCTGCGCACGTCGTTGCTGCCGCTCGTCGGCGAAGGGAGTTCGTTCGTTTCCTGACGCTCCAACGTGCCCGTCGACTGCATACTGCAACTCGCGGGACGCCTCTCCGAGCCTGAAATAACTTTCGACATCGACCTTCCGTCGGCCGAGCCCGACGCGCGCCTGATAGCCGCCAGCGCCATGAACACACAGGAGTTGAAGAGTATGCAGTTCCTGAGCCTGCTGACCACAGGCAGTTTCGCCACGAACAACTCCATAACCGGGCAGAGCGCCACCGCCGGAATGATGGCGACAGGCGCTTTCGGGTTCGACATCCTGACCAACCAGATCAACAACTTCCTTTCGAGCGACGACTACGACATCTACTTCCGCTACCGGCCACAGGATAGTTTCGACAAGAGCGAGTTCGACATGGGTTTTTCGACGAGCCTGCTGGGCAACCGTCTGCAACTTGAGATAGAGGGCAACTATGTGGACGACCGCAAGGAGACGAGCGTGGGGACTTCGAACGCGACGAATCTCGCCGGCGACGTCTCGCTCACCTGGGTGATCGACCGCGCGGGAAACCTGCGCCTGAAGGTCTTTTCGCAGAGTATCGACCGCCTGAACGAAGATCAGGGACGGCAGGAGAGCGGCCTGGGGATCTATTACAGGAAAGATTTCGACACCCTGGGTGATATTTTCCGCCGAAATAGTAGT
>DBDQ01000099.1:0-6618 GCA_002293665.1 Alistipes sp. UBA928
CTGCGTCATCAGGCTGACGAACTTGCCGCGCTGCGGCTTGTAGCGGGTGAGGCGGCGGCTCTCGAAGCAGAACAGCGGGAGTTGTCGCACAGCGACGAACTTCGCGAGGCTTTCGGTCTGGTGGCAGGCGAGTTGGGGGCGGACGAAACTGGCATCACTGCAAGGCTGAGAGCGTTGCGCGGGGCTCTCGAACGGGTGGGGGCGATACATGCCGGGGCGGCCGGTTGGGCCGAACGCCTGGCCTCGGCTCATGTCGATCTGACAGACCTTGAGCGCGAAGTGACCGACGCTTGCGAGCGCGTGGAGGGAAATCCCGAGCGGCTCGATGCAGTTGTGGCGCGGCTCGACGCTATCGGAGCTCTGCAACTCAAGCACCGCGTCTCGTCGGTGGACGAACTGCTGGAACTCCAGTCAGGGTTTGCCGCGCGGCTCGACGCGATAGAGCACGACGGGGAGCGCGTTGCGGAGTTGGAGAAGGCTGTGGCCGTGGCCGAGAACGATGTCGGGATACTCGCGGCGCGCATCTCGGGTGCGCGGCACGAGGTGGCGCGCGGGGTCGAACGGTCGGTGGTGGAGATGCTTCGGCGTCTGGGGATGCCCGAGGCGCGATTCGTGGTGGAGATTTCCCGGGCGGCGGTGCTGCGCGCGAATGGCGGCGACGAGGTGAGATTCCTCTTCACGGCAAACAGGTCGATGGCTCCGCGCCCGATCGAAAAAATTGCCTCCGGAGGCGAAATTTCGCGCGTGATGCTTGCCTTGAAGACCCTGCTGGCGCGCTCGGCAGGGCAGCCCACCGTGATCTTCGACGAGATCGACGCCGGGGTCTCGGGTCGCGTGGCCGACGCGATGGGCAAGGTGATAGCCGACCTTGCCGCCCACTGCCAGGTGGTCAACATAACCCATCTGCCGCAGATAGCTGCCAAGCCCGGCGAACACTTCTTAGTCTATAAACAGGCCGGTGCGACGCACATCCGCACCCTCTCGCCCGACGAGCGTGTCGCAGAGATCGCTTCCATGCTCAGCGGCAGCACCGTCACCGATGCCGCCCTAAGTCAGGCCCGCGAGCTTCTATCTTAAAACAGCGAGTCGGGGTCGCGGAAGACGTTGACCACATCGAGGCCGGCTTTCAGGGCGCGGCGTACGGTGTAGCGCGTACCTCCCCGGGAGCCGTCGTACCAGCAGATTATGCGGGAGGAGCGATCCACCATCCAATCGTCGCGCTGGTAGTAGCAGCCGTGGGAGTAGTGATCCGACAGGATGTGCACCTCGTCGGCGGCATCCAGAAGCATGTCGTAACGGCGGCGATCGTCGGCGGTGTAGCCGTGGGGTTGGCCGAGAAAGGGGATTGCCGCAACAAGTTCGATGTCGGGTCTCTTAATACGCAACACTGCCTCGGCGGCGGCGAGGTCGAACCCCGGAGCCATTCCCGAGATGAACACACGGTAGCCGTCGGCCCATGCCGATTCGAGCGCCGCTGCCAGACGCGCCTCGTCGTCAGGTGACGGAACATAGCGCCGGTGGCCGGTGAAACAGAGTGTGGTGTGGTCGCGTGCCATGAAAAATTTCGCTAAGATACAAAAAATCACACAGATGAAAGGTTTGTGGAATCAAATTTGTAACTTTACGGAAAAAAATCAACCTTATTAAAACATATTGATTATGAGAGATTGTAATGCAGGCGCCGTGTTGGGGGGATTCCTTGCCGGCGCACTTGTAGGCGGCGCCATCGCGCTGCTGTTTGCCCCGAGGTCGGGCGCTGAAACACGTGGAATGATACGCGATTTCGTGGACGACGAGATCGACATGGTCAAAGACAAGGCTGCCGCCGCACGCGACTACGTCGAGTCCGAGGTCGACCGCTACAAACGCAAAGCCCGCCAGGCGGTGAACAAGATCGAAGAGGTGGTGGAAGAGGCCAAAGAGCGTGTCGAGGATGAGATCGACGCTGTGAAGAAAGCCGTCGGCCGCCGTGCAACCCATCAAACCGCGTAAGATCATGGCGAACGGTTTTGATGAGTTGCGCTCGCTGGGCGAAGAGGGATTCGACTATCTGAAACTGCGCTGGGCGTCACTGCGCCTCGGCACGGTCGACAGATTGTCGAGCGCCGCCGCACGGGTCGCGGGAGTCGTCCTTGCGGGGATCGTGATCCTGTGCGCCGCGGTTTTCCTGATGGTTGCCCTCGCGCTGTGGATCGGCGAGATGATGGGCAGCTACGCGCTGGGTTTCCTCATAGCAGGGGGAGTGTTTCTGCTGGTGGGGATCGTCTTCTGGTTCGCCGGGCGGAGAATGTTCGCCGACCCGATGGTGAGATATTTCATAGACCTGTTTTTCACCGATAACGACTACAAACATGGAATGCGAGATTAGAAGAGCACGCTATCTGAGCGAGATAAGCTCCGTGCGCGAGTTGAAAGAGGCACGCCGCGAGTTGGAGTTGAGGGAGTGGTTTGCAAGGGAACGGCTTGAGGCCGACATATACGACACTTTCACCCTCGACAACCTCGTGTCGATGGTCGCACCTCCGGGGTCGATACTCGACAGGGTGATCGGCGGAGTGGGAACGGGTTTTGCCGCGGTACAGGGGATATTCGGTGTGTTGGGTTCGCTGTTCGGAGGCCGCAGGCCGGAAGTACGCCGGCCCGCCGTGAGAAAACGCGCCGTTACGCCGTTGGTCGCCAAGCCAGCAGCGGTTCGGCCCGCTGTTCGGAAAAAGGCGGTTGCCAAGCCCGCCGTCCGTTCGGTGGTACGCAAACGTACCCCTGAAATTGAGGTCGAGGTAGAGCTCGAAAAGCCTCGGACGGCACGTTCCGCCCGGAGTCGCAAGAAGAGTTGAGCGGTCGGTCGAACCGTTACCTTAACGCAACGTAAACCAAACCTGTTATGGAAAGAATTCATCCGAAGATCGACAGATCGAAAGTCGACTATTTCATTGCCGCGAACGCTTCGAAGTTCGAGCCCGGGGTGATCATGGAGGTGCGCGACCATGTGGCCGCCATGAACGATGACCAATTCACGATCATTCAGGCGACGGCCAACCTGCGCGAGCCGTGGCTGATCTTTGCCGTGGCGGTGTTCCTCGGCTGGGATCGTTTCTTCCTCGACGACATTGCGCTCGGCATCCTCAAAGTCATCACTTTCGGCGGGTTGGGGATATGGTGGTTCATCGACCTGTTTACCGTGATGGGCCGAACACGCCGCTTCAACTACCGTCGGTTCATTCAGATCTCCTCGCAGATGCGGTAAGCGCTTTTTCTGCGATTATTGGAGGGGTGTGAGGCGGACGTTGCGGAACTCCACGGGGCCGCCCTCGCTCTGGAGGCCGATGTGGCCGTTGGCGAGCGACGTTCCGGTGGCGTGGTTCTGCACGACGTCGTTGATGGTGATGGTGATCTCGGCGCCACGGCATACGATCTCGGCGCGGTTCCACTGGCCGGCGGGCAGTTCGCTCGACTCGGCGAGTTTGGGCATCACCACTATTTGGGCAGGATTATCGGCGGTTTCGGCCGTCTTTGCACCCGCCAGGCCCACTATGTCGCCCGCGCTGCCGGCCCTGAGTTGGCATTCGAAACACTGTGGCAGCCCCTGGTCGGGAAGTTGTATGCGTTGGAAGATGCCGCTGTTGGTTGGTTCGCCCGGCCAGCGCCATTCCACTTCGAGCTTGTAGTCGGAGTAGGTCGCCTCGGTGCGGATGTAGCCCAGCGGGCCGCTCAGGCGGATAACTCCGTCTGCGACGGTGAATTCTTTGGCAGTGTCGAGCGAATCGGCCGCGAGGTAGCCCACCCATCCGGTGAGGTCACGGCCGTTGAAGAGTTCGATAGCGGCAGGTTTCGGGGCGCACGAGCCCAGTGTGATCGCGGCGCAGGCGATGAGTTTTGTGATCGTTTTCATAATCGTATGCTTATTTGAAGTATTTCCACTGGAAGATGGCGAGGTAGACGACGGCGATGGTGATGTAGCTGTCGGCGATGTTGAACACCGGGGCGAAGAATGTGAACACCCCGTCGGCGCCTGCCAGCCAACCGAGCCATCCCGGCACGTTGTGGATAGAGAAGAGCGGGAAGTAGAGCATGTCGACCACCTTGCCGTGGAGGAACGTGCCGTAGCCGCCTCCCTCGGGCAGGAGCGTGGCCACCGAAGCGTAGGTGCTCTCGGAGAAGATCAGGCCGTAGAAGGCGCTGTCGATGATGTTTCCCAGTGCGCCGGCCAATACCAGCGAGATGCCGACGAGTACTCCGACGGGAGCCCGCTTTTTCCACAGATGGTTGATGAACAGCGCGATGGCCGTCACTGCCACGATGCGGAACAGGCTCAGTATCAGCTTGCCGTAGCGACCACCGAGCGACATACCCCATGCCGCGCCTTCGTTCTCGATGAAGTATATCTGGAACCAGTTGCCGAAAACGTGGATGCTTTCGCCCAGCGTCATGTGGGTCTTGATGTAGAACTTCACGACCTGGTCGATCACCAGCAGGCCGACTATAAGTAATGCGATGTATTTACGTTTCATGATTCGGCAAAGATACGAAATTTGTAGAAAGTAAGCCGCAGGCAGCTTCTATATCTTCGCCGCGGGAGGTGCGAATGGTGGTGCGGATGCCTTTCTTTGTGAGTGTGTCGCGCAGGCGCTCCATTGCGGCGGTGGGCGGGCTGAAGTAGGGCGAACCTGGGATTTTGTGGAACCGGATCAGGTTGACGCGGCACGACAGGCCGCCCAGAAGTTTCGTCAGGCCCGCCACGTGGCGCGGCGAGTCGTTGAGGCCGCTCATCACTATGTATTCGAAACTTACGCGCCTCTGGTGCGAGCCGCACGGGCTATTTGGGCTACGCGAAAAGTGTTGTCTGATTATCTCCACAATCTGTTCTATCGGGTAGGCGCGCTCTATGGGCATGATCTGCTCCCGTTCGTCGTGGAAGGGATTGTGGAGGCTGACGGCGAGGTGGACGCGGCTCTCTTTGAGGAAGCGTTCGAGTGCC
Organism: Alistipes sp. UBA928; assembly: GCA_002293665.1. Lineage (GTDB taxonomy): Bacteria > Bacteroidota > Bacteroidia > Bacteroidales > Rikenellaceae > UBA940. The sequence continues at coordinate 4,976 of DBDQ01000099.1, forward strand.
GGGGCGACGCCTGCCGTCGAGAGGGTGATGCGCGTGGGGCTCCAGCCGTAGCCCCACGGGGCGGTGAGGATGTCGAGCGAACGCAGCACCTCGTCGAGGTTGTCGAGCGGTTCGCCCATACCCATGTAGACTATGTTCGTGAGCGCGTCGCGCTCAGGCAGAGAGGCGAACTGGTTGAGGATTTCGCCTGCGGTGAGATTTCTTTGCAGCCCCTGCCGACCCGTGGCACAGAATGCGCAGCCCATGCGGCAGCCGGCTTGTGAGGAGAGGCAGAGGGTGGCCCGTTTCGCCTGGGTGGTTGCGGTGTGCTCTTCGTATGCCGTAAATCCGCCGTCGGCGTTCCGACCGTCATCGGGGATCATTGCGGCCTCGACGAGCGCACCTTCCGCGGCTCTGAACAGGTATTTTTTCGTGCCGTCGGCCGAGACGGTTTCGCGCAGGGGAGCGGAGAGGCCGATCTCGAAACGCCGGGCGAGCGCGGCGCGGTGGGCGGCGGAGATGTCGGTCATCAAGGCGATGTCGGCAACGCCTCGTTTATACAGCCATGCGGCCATCTGACCCGCCGCGTGGCGGGGCATTTCGAGTTCCGACGCCACTTCGCGCAGCCCGGCCAGCGTCTTTCCGTAGAGCCTCTCTTTCATTCGGTTTTATTCGTGGTTTTCCAATCCGTTTCTGTTGCGTTGAACCCGGATGCTGTCGGCGTTGTCAACGATCCACTGCCTGAGTTCGAGAATGCCTTCTTTGTTGCCGTTCAACATTTTCTGCACGGTTTCGTCATCCTTGAAAACGGGAGGTGGCACCAATCCCATGGGGTTGAACGGATTCGTATCTTCGTATTCCACGACCCGGTCGATGGTCGACTTCCACAGTTCCTGATCGCCGCCGAGATATTCGTTGATCGTCTTTCCCAAAAACTCCATCACGAGTTTGTAAAGTTCGGGGCGGTAGAATCCACCGATCATGTGTACTTTTTCCAAACTCTCACGGTTCGCATAAAATCCGGCCAGCAGCAGTATCTCTTTTGCCTCCGCCTCGCTGAACGATCCTGCCCGCATCTCTTCGGAACAGTAGATTATTATCCGGCTGCGAAGCTGTGCCACATAGTACCAAAAAGCGGCCTCGTCTTTTTGCCCCTCTTCCCACAGATGGTTGGAATAGCAAAACAGCACGGCGGGGTCGGCATTCGCGACTTTGTTTGCCCGGATGGAAAAACCGTTCGCCCGGGCAAAATCTACGATCGCCTTGTCGGCTTCGGAAGGATTGCCGCCGCACGATACAAATAGCGTCGACAAAAGTCCGAGGATGCTAAATTTAATAAACTTCATTTTCATTTTTTTGTTTTATACCCTTGGGGGTGGGTTAGGTGTTTTTTAATGTGCGTCGAGCCAGTTGTCGCCCTCTCCGATCTCGGCCACGAGGTCGACGGCGAGGCTGGCCGCTCCCTCCATCTCGCGGACGACGAGCGCGGCGACCTCCTCGCGCTCGGAGCGCACGGTGTCGATCACCACTTCGTCGTGTACCTGAAGGATCATGCGCGAGCGCAGACCGGCCGAGCGCAGTCCACGGAAGATGCGGATCATGGCGATCTTCATGATGTCGGCGGCGCTGCCCTGAATGGGAGCGTTGATGGCGTTGCGTTCGGC
>DBDQ01000099.1:6688-8820 GCA_002293665.1 Alistipes sp. UBA928
GGCTTTCACGCCGGGGTAGGAGCGGAAGTAGCCCTCGATGATCGCCGCCGCCTCGCCGCGCGGAATGGCCAGTCGCTGTGCAAGCCCGAAGGCCGAAATGCCGTAGATGATGCCGAAGTTCGCGGTCTTTGCACGTCGCCGCTGCTCGGGGGTGACGGCCTCGGGTGCGACGTTGAATATGCGGGCCGCGGTGGCGCGGTGGATGTCCTCGCCCGCCCGGAAAGCCTCGATCATGGCGGGGTCGCCGCTCAGGTGGGCCATGATGCGCAGTTCGACCTGTGAGTAGTCGGCCGACAGCAACACGTGGTCGGCGTCGGAGGCGATGAACGCGCGGCGGATGGTGCGCCCCTGCTTCTCGCGGATGGGTATGTTCTGGAGATTGGGATTCGTGGACGACAGGCGGCCCGTCGACGTGACGGCCTGATTGTAGGAGGTGTGAATGCGGCCGGTGCGGGGGTTGACGAGCCCCGGCAGCGCCTCGACGTAGGTCGACAACAGTTTCTTCACTCCGCGGTATTCGAGGATCGCTCCCACGACCTCGTGTTTTCCGGCCAGCCCCTGCAACGTCTCCTCGTCGGTGGCGTACTGGCGCGTTTTCGTCATTTTGGGTTTGTCGCCCGCGAGGCGCATCTTTGCAAAGAGCACCTCGCCGAGTTGGCGTGCCGAGTTGACGTTTAGGATCGGTTCGGCGGTGAGTTCGCGGATACGATCTTCGAGGGTGGCAAGGGTGGCGGTCAGCTCCTTAGCGTAGTCGGCCAGTATCGCCGTGTCGATCCTCACCCCTTCGCGCTCCATAGACGCGAGTACGTCTATAAGGGGCTCTTCGATCTCGAGGTAGAGATTGTCAAGTCCCTGTTCGATGACTTTGGGCCACAGTGCGTGTTTGAGCCGCAGCGTGACGTCGGCATCCTCGGCGGCGTATTCCGCAACTCTATCGGGCGGCACCATGTCCATCGTGATCGCGCGCGCTCCGCTGCCGATGAGTGCCGAGATGGGGATCGGGTCGTAGCCCAGGAAGGTGCGCGACAGGTGATCCATGCCGTGGCGCGACTCGGGGTCGAGCAGGTAGTGGAGCAGCATCGTGTCGTACTTGCGGCCTTTTACCGCCACACCCGCCGAGGCCATGAATTCGTCGTCGAACTTTATGTTTTGGCCGATCTTGGCTATGCTTTCGTTTTCGAACAGGGGTTTTATTATTGCCATGTGTGCCGCCCGGTTTTCGGGGGTGAGCGGCACCCACCACGCGCGGCCCGGAGTGGCGGCGAGCGAGATGCCTATCATGCGGTCGCCGTGGCAGTCGTAGCCCGTGGTTTCGGTGTCGTAGGCGAATTCGGGGAGCTTTTCGAGTTCCGCGACGACCTCCTGCAACTCCTTTCCGGTGGCGACTGTGCGGTAGTCGTGGGGCGTGGTGGTGATGTTGTCGAGTGCTGGGGCGGCGGAGAAGAGGTCGGGTGTGGCGGGTTCCTGCTCGGTCGGTGGGGCGAAGAGGTCGCCCTGGCCTGCGAGTCCGGGTTTTTTGGAATGACCTACTCCCCCATCGGCCTTGGGCGCCGTCGTCATTGCGAGGGTTTCCGTCCGAAGCAATCCAGTCGATTGATCCTGGATTGCTTCGCCCTCGGGGGCTCGCAATGACGGTTCAGCGGGCTCATGCGGGATCGTGCCCCGGCACATGATCGCCGAAACGAACGGCGAACGGCTGTCGGAGGCCATTTCGCGCAGGAACGAGGTGAAGCCCAGTTCGGTGTAGACCTCGCGCAACGCCGGGCAGTCGGGGTCGCACATCTCCAGTTCCGAGGGCACGAAATCGACCGGCACCTCGGTGTCGATCGTCACCAGTTGTTTGGCGAGCAGCAACTGTTCGCGGTTGGCAACGATGTTTTGGGCCGCGCGGCCGCCGAGAGTTCCGTTCTCCGCCGCGGCGAGGATATTCTCCACCGTGCCGTACTGGCCCACGAGTTTTGCCGCTCCCTTTTCGCCGATGCCCGGTACCCCCGGCACGTTGTCGGAGGCGTCGCCCCACAGCGCCAGAATGTCGATCACCAGACGTGGGTCGTCCACACCGTAGGCTGCACGGATCGCCTCGCGGTCGACTATCTCGACTCCGTCGCCGCTCTTGCGCTGCTTGTAGATCA